>JANYDZ010000537.1 GCA_025363375.1 Hyphomicrobiales bacterium | reverse complement strand
GCCGATGCCGCGGACGCGCTGGCTGTGGCCATCACCCATGCCCAGCACCGGGCGTCGCGCGCGATGCGGGCGGCTTTGGGAACGTGAGAGGGCCTTTGCCGGGGCCAGGAAGGGCAAGGGAACGCATAGGGAACATCGGCGCTACCCTCCTGGCGGACGATCTGGAGAGGATTCCGGGATGATGCCCAAGCTCTTCAGGCAGAACCAGAGCGGTTCAAAAACACATTGCGACGACGGTTTTCAAATTTTCTCCGGAGTACACGGGCAGCGCGAACATTGTCGAAAGTCCCGCGGCGCGAGCGGAGGCGCCGGCCACCGACGAGTCCGCGTCACTGGCGTGGCAAATCCCCGGCATTCCGCCGAGCCAGACTTCGCCGATCATTCCCTCGTCCGGCGCGATTCTCGCGGTTTTGAACGCCGCCGCGTGAGCCGCGTCGATCTCGCAATCTCCCGCGCGAAACACCAGCGCGCTGGCGTCGGGGGCGGGCGTCCACAGTTCAAAACGGCGGGCGATGGGTGTGCCAAGGGCCGACAGGAAATCCCTCACCCAGACCTTGTCGATGTCGCCCTGACAGGGAATCCCCAGTCCCTTGCTGATGCCGACTCTTCTGGCTTCCTCGGCGCGCGTTGCGCTGTCGTTGCGCGCCTTGATGCGTCGCCGTTCCAAATCCGCTAGTCTGCGCCAAAACCCCGGGAGGACACCTTGCCGCACGCACGCATCCGCCTTGCCGCCTTCGCGCTTCTTGTCGCCACGCCCGCCGCCGCGCAATTCGCGGAACTGCCGGGGAAATGGTCCTCCGCCATGCCATTGCCGCATCCCAACACGGAGGTCGCGGCGGCGGCGCTGGACGGGAAGATTCACGTGCTCGGCGGATCGGTCGACGGGCGCCAGGCCTTCGCTTTTCACGGTGAATATGATTCCGCGACAAATCTGTGGCGCTGGCGCGCGCCCTTGCCGCGCGAACTCAGCCATGTCGCCGCCATCGCCCTGAACGGAAAGGTGTACGCGGTGGGCGGGCTCTCGAGCCCGGACAAGGTGCACACCGGCGCAATCGATCAGATGTTTGAATATGATCCGCGAGCCGATTCATGGCGCGCCGTCGCGCCGATGAAACTGCCGCGCGCCTCCGTCGGCCTCGCCATCGTCGACGGCAAGCTGCATGCGGTTGGCGGGCGATTGCTCGATCAGTCCACGACCGATCTGCATCAGGTCTGGGACCCTGCTGCGAATGCATGGAGCGACCGCGCGCCGTTGCCGAAGGCGCGCGATCATATGGCGACCATCGCGGTGGACGGTAAGATCCATGTCGTCGGCGGGCGGTTCGGCGCCAGCACGGACAGCACCGGCATGCACGATGTCTATGATCCGGGAACCAACGCGTGGTCGCAGGCGCCGCCGCTGCCGACGCCGCGTTCAGGCGTGGCCTTCGGCTATGCGAAGGGCAAGATCGTGGTCGCCGGCGGCGAGTGCCGCAACCGCGCCACCTACAACGAGGTCGAGGCTTTCGATCTGGCGGCGAACAAATGGTTGTCGCTGACGCCGCTGCCGAGCGGACGCCATGGTTTTGGCGGCGCCGCGATCGGCGAGCGAATCTTTTTCGCCGGCGGCTCGCGCGGCTGCGGCGGCAACGACAAGGCGAACGATCTGTTCGTGCTGACGCCGCCGTGAGGGGCGGGGCCCGCGACCCGCTTCAGGCCGCTTTACGCCGCCAGCTTTGGCCTCGTCATATTCAGTTTTGTTTCCGCCTCGAACGCGGCGCCGATGCGCAGCACCATGGGCTCGTCGAAATATTTGCCGACGATTTGCATGGACAGGGGCAGGCCCTGCTTCGAAAATCCGGTGGGAATCGACATGGCGGGATTGCCGGTGACGTTCCACGGCATCGATTGAATGGGCGCCGCAAACGCCGTCTGGCGCATGGGTCCATCGAAGGGCGGCGCGGGAGCCAACGCCGAAGCCGCGATGAACGCGTCGTAACGGCGCAGCGTCTGGTTGGCGCGCGTCGCCAGCTCGCGCCGCAAACGCATGGCGTGGGTGAGATCGGCGCCGGCGACGAAGGCGCCCATGGCCATGCGCATATAGGTGAGCTTGCCGAAATCCAGCGGGCGCGCGCGGAAATCCTTTTCGTGCACGCTGAAAGCCTCCGTGTACATGATGACGCGCCCGCAGGCGTTGAACAGCGCGTAGTCGGGAAGCGTCGCGTCCTCGACGATGGCGCCGAGCTTCGCGAGGGTCCGCGCGGCGGCGTCGATGGCTTGCGCGACTTCCAGCGATGCGTCGGCGTCCTTCTCGTAGAAATGACGGATGAGTCCGATGCGCAATCCCTTCACGCCGCGTTGCAGATCCGCGCGGAAATCGGGGACGGGGCGGTTGACGCTGGCGCTGTCGCGCGCGTCGTAGCCGGCCACGACCTGCATGGCGATGGCGGCGTCCTCGACGCTCCACGCGAGCGGTCCGCAATGATCCAGGGACCAGGACAGCGGAAACACGCCGACGCGGGAGACGAGGCCATAGGTGGGTTTGAGGCCCACCGTTCCGCACCAGGCGGCGGGGCCGCGAATGGAGCCGCCGGTGTCGGAGCCCATCGCCATGCGCACGAGACCGGCGGCGACGGCCGCGCCGGAACCCGACGACGAACCGCCGGGCGCGTGATCGCGGTTCCAGGGATTGCGCGCGGGCGGGAACGGCAGGTCAAAGCTCGGGCCGCCGAGCGCGAATTCATGGGTCGAGAGCTTGCCGAGCAAGACGGCGCCCTGCGCGGCGAATTTCGCCGCGACGGCGGAATCTTCCGCCGGCACATTGTCGACGCGCAGCTTTGAGTGGCACGTCGTGCGAATGCCCGCGGTGTCGTAGATGTCCTTCAGCGCGTGAGGTACGCCCTGCATGGGGCCGCGATCGACGCCGCGCGCAAAATCCCGGTCGGCGGTTGCGGCGTCGGCGAGCGCGCGGTCTTCCGTCACCAGGATAAAACTGTCGATGCGCGGATCGAGGGCGGCGACGCGCGCCAGCGCGTGCCGCGTCAATTGCGCGGATGTGACCGAGCCGTCGCGCAATTTGCGTCCGGCCTCGGCGATGGAGAGTTCGTGCAGGGGCTTGTCCATGTCAAAGCCCCCGCGTTACGCTGGATGGATCGAAGGTTCCCGCGGGTTCGGCTGAAGGCGGCAAGGGCTGCCGCAAAAGCGCCAGCATCTCGCGCAACTCCCCGTAGCCGGCGATCAATGCCTCGCGCCGGTCGGGCGGCACCGGCAATTGCGCCCGCGCCGCGAAGGCGTCGAACTCGGCGATGAGAGCGGCGTCATGGGATGGCTCAGTCATGCGGACCCCCGACCTGGTTAAACCGAAGCGGCGCGGCAAGGCGCCTTATTTGTAAATCTCGCCCGCCAGTTTCGACATCCTGTCCTCGGGGTCGAGCGCCCTGGTGCCGAGCAGCTTCCGCGCCAGCCCGCGCAAGGCCTCCGGCGCCTTGTCGTCGACGCCGTCAATCACGGAACCCAGCCCTTCGGCGGCGTAAAAGCCCTGCCCCTCCTGCGACAGCATGTAGTCGATCAGCAGACGCGCGGCGTTGGGATGCGGCGCGCCCTTGACCATGGAAGCGCTGTAGGGCGTGAAGGTGACGCCTTCCTCGAGAACGACGCCGCCGACCGGAAGGCCCTTCAGCGCCGGCAGATAGTTCAGCAGGAACGGCAGATAGATCGCGAACTCGCCGGTCGCGACGCGCCGTTCGGCGGCGCGCTGGTCGCGGGTGAAAACAACGCCCTGCGCGACAAGCTTGTCATGAAAGACGCGGCCAAATTTGTCGTGGGTGACCGCGAAGAAGCTCTGTCCGCCGCCGGCGGCGCGAAATTCATCGGCGAGGATCTTGCCTTTCCATTTGGGGTCGAGCAGATCGGCGTAGGTCTTCGGCGGCGCGGCCGCGAGCGCCGTGTTGACGAGCAGGCCGTAGCGCAGGTTGAATATCGGGGCGTGAATGTCGCGCTCCTCCCAGCCCGATTGAATCGCGGGCGCGATGGTCGCGAGGCCCGGCAGGGAGCCGTATTTTTCAATCGTGCCGTCGCCGGCGGAAATCTCGCGCGTCTGCAAGCCGGACGTGTTCATGACATCGGCGAGCACGCGGCCCGAGACCTTCTCCGTGCGCAACCGTTCGCGCAGTTCGGTGGCGCGCACTTCGAGGACATCGACGCGGACGCCGTATCTGGCGCGGAAGCCGTCGGCGATCTGCTTTGACGTCTGGTTGCCGACAAGTCCGGTGTAGAGCGTGACAACGCCTTCGGCCTTCGCTGCGGCGACGAGCTTGTCCCAGTCGGCGGGCGTTTGCGCGCGGGCCGCGCCCGGTCCCGGCAAAGCGCAGGCGGCCAACAGGACGGCGAGTTTCGCACGCCAACGATATTTCATTTTCACATCCCCGTTTGCCGCGGAGAATCGTAATGCGCGGCCCGCAAAATGGCAATTCAGGGGACCTGAATGCCATTCGCGAAAGGACGGTCGGGCAATCCCGGCGGAAGACCTAAAGGTTCGGCGGAAGTCCGCGCCCTCGCCCGGGCGATGACGGGCCGTGCTTTCGAGGAAATCGAGCGGATGGCGTTCACCGGTTCTGACGACCGTGTGAAGCTGGAGGCGATCAAGATCATTCTCGACCGGGGGTATGGAAAAGCGCCTCAACCGATGGACGGCGACGGCGAGGGCCGTCCGATTGAGTTCACGCGCATCGAACGCGTTATCATCAACCCGCGCGACCTTCGCGACGCCAATTTTTGACGCCTTTCAAAAGGACTGCCCGCCAGTCGCATCGCCGATCAGCTGCCAACGCAATGCGAACGCATTCGAAAGGCATTGCCAACGCATCGAATCACGGACGAATTCCTACCCGAAAAATACCGGCTGGGGGTGAACTTGCCCTCTATCAAAGAGGTATGGCGTGACCGTACGTGCCTGGGCCGCCGCACGCTGGCGCTGCGTGGGCGCGTGAGCCGCGTCATCGTGGAACGGCGCTCTGGGGCCGCCCAACGCCAGAGGCCGGCCACGCGTCTCCGGTGGCCCGACGCGAGGCCGGCGCAGCGACACCGACAGGCGCGGCGATCATGATCCACCATGCGCGAAATTCAGTCCAATCCATTGGTCCGCCTCGCCCTCCG
>JANYDZ010000530.1 GCA_025363375.1 Hyphomicrobiales bacterium | reverse complement strand
AGCCGCGCGCTTCCAGCAGCAATTTGCCCTTCCATCTGGGGTTCGCAAGATCGTCCCACGACTTGATCTCGTCGGCCTTCACAAGGTTGGTGTTGTAGGCCATCGGCAAATCGTAATGGCCGATCTGTATCGCGCGGTTCTCGTAGAGAATCTGGCTCCTGGCGACGCCAAACACCTTCTCCCAATCATAGGGCTTCACAAGATCGCGGTCGAACAACAGCTGCAGATAGCCGGAGTTGGTGTCCATGATGTCGACGGTCGGCTTTCCCGCGCGCGCTTCCGCGATGGCGCGTTCGATGGCCGGGCCCGGCTGGATGCGAAACGCCTCCATCGCTATGCCTGGATATTTCCTGGAGAAGGCCTCCCATTGCTTTTGATGCAACGAATTCTCAAGCGACGACCAGATGCTGAGCTTGCCTTCGCTTTTCGCGAATTCGTATATCTTCTCGGGCGTCTCCTGCGCGCGCGCCCCGGCGCACGCCAGCGCGCCAAGGGCGGCAAAGCCAAACGCGGCAAGCTTGTTCGCCATGTTCACCTCCCCTGAAACCGCGGGCGTTTGCGTCACGCCTTGGCGAAAAGCTGCACGATATTGCCTTCGGTATCCTTGAAAGCCACGACCTTGCCGTGGCTTCCCATGTCGCGGCGCTGAATGACCGTCGCGCCGGCGCTCGCGAGCTTGGCTTCGTACACCGCCATGTCGTCGACCTCGAACGCGACGACGGCGCCGCCTTCCGCGCTGGCCGATTCCTCCGCCGAACTCAGCGCGAAACTGACGTTGCCGGCGTCGAGTTGCGTCCACTTGTCGCCGTCGCGGAACTTCAGCTTCATGCCGAAGACCTGATCGTAAAAAGCCGCGGCGCGGTTCATGTCCTTGACGGTGTAGTAGACGCTTTGCACGCGTTTGAGCACGATAATCTCCCGTTGTTTACGAAACGATTTCAAGCGCGCGCCTGCACGCGGGCCTTGCGTCCATGCGCGCGCCCCAGCGCGTCAGATTTTCCATGTTGTTTTCCTCCGCCAGCCCGCGCCGGCGGTTGTAGACGGGATAGAAGGCGAGGTCGGCGATGGAGATTTCGCCCGCGAAATAGTCCTGCCCCTTCAAGCGCCGGTCGAGATAGGCAAGCGCGTCGCGCACGCGGTCCTCCGCCCAGGCGATATTCGCCGAGGACTTGTCCGGAGCGCTGCGTTGCAAGGCTCCGTGCGCCGAATGCAGCGCCATCACGTCGGTGGCGATATGAAACATCCATTCGATCACGCGCATGCGGCCAACCGGATCTTTCGGTAGAAATTTACCGCTCTTCTCCGCGAGATAGAGACAGATCGCCCAGCTCTGCGTCACCGTAATCGGCTGTGGTCCCGAGCGGTCGACGATGCAGGGGATGCGCCCATGCGGATTGATGGCGAGATATTCCGGCTTCTTCTGATCGCCTTTCGCCAGGTCAAACTTGTGCAGATTGTACGCGAGTCCCATTTCCTCCAGCGCCACCACCGAGCGCTGCCCGTTCGGCGTCCCCGCCACGTAAAGATCTATCGTCGCCGCCATTTGCACTCTCCCTGTCGCGCGTAAAGCTCACGCCGCGCGCGCCGGCCCCTTGTTCGCCAGCGCCGCCGCCACCCGCGGCATGACGTGTTCCGCGAACATCCGCATCGAGTCCAGCAATCGATCGAACGGCATGCCGCCAAACTTGAACACGCAGGCGAGCGCCGCCAGATCGAGTCGCTCGCTGTGTTCGAGAATGCGCTTCGTCACATGCTCGGGCGTGCCGACCATAATGAGTCCGCGCTCGTTCAATTCCTCGAAACTCATCTTCGCCAACATCGGCGCGCGTTGGCGCCATTTCTCGTATTCGTCGGGCATGCGGCCGTCCCGCGTCAATTGCGCGTAGCGATGCCAAAGCTGCCAGTAGCGCAGAAGCCATGGCTGCGCTTCCTCGCGCGCGCGCTCCATGGTCTCCGCCACATATATTTCGCGGGTGATGACGAGGCGCGGTTCCGCCTTGTGACCGCTCGCGGCCTGAATTTCGCGATAGAATTTCTGGTCGCGCTCCGCTTCTTCGATCAAAGCGTCGATCTGGGCGAAATGACAATCGTTCTCTGCGGCCCAGCGCAGCGATTCCCCGCTCTGCGCGCTCACATAGAGCGGCGGATGCGGCTTCTGCACGCAGGGCGGCGACAACGGCGTCTGTTTGTTGACGTGGAAGAACTCGCCGTGGAATTCGAAATTCTCGTCGGCCCAAACGCGCCGGGCGACATCCATATGTTCAAGGAACATGTCGCGCGAACGCGATTGCGGCAGACAAAACGCCTCGAACTCAAGCGGCTTCAACCCCCGCCCCACGCCCCAGTCGAGCCGTCCATTCGTCAGCGTATCGAGCATCGCCGCTTCTTCGGCCGCGATCAGCGGATTGCGATAGGGCAAAATATTCACCATCGCGCCGAGACGAATGCGGCTCGTGCGCGCGCCCGCCGCCGCGATCATCAGATTGGGCGAAGGCATCGGCCCCGTGGGCGACACATGATGCTCATAAAACCAGATATGGTCGAACCCGCAGGCTTCCGCGACCTCGACCTCCTCGATCTGCTGGCGATACAGATCAACCGGCGAAACGCCTTCGCGCGGATTGGTTGGCGACCAGATGCCGAATCTCATTTTCCGTCCCGCTGGATATGGCTACGGGAGAGGCTAGAGCATTTTTGGCGAAAAGGGGAATCGGAAAGCGGGGGCGGGCCGAGGGGGTGCAGCCTTCTCCCATGAAGCGGGAAAAGGCTGTACCCCCCTCTGGTTCGTCACGCTTTTGCGCCAACTCAGTTCTTCGCCTTGTCGACGAGCTTGTTCTTGCCAATCCACGGCATCATGCCGCGCAGCTTGGCGCCGATCTCCTCGATCGGATGCTCGTCGTTGAGACGGCGGATGCCCTTGAAGCGCGCCAGTCCCGCGCGATATTCCTGCATCCACTCCGACGTGAACTTGCCGCTTTGAATGTCGCTGAGCACACGCTTCATCTCCGCTTTCGTCTCCGGAGTGATGATGCGCGGTCCCGTCACATACTCCCCCCACTCGGCGGTGTTGGAGATCGAATAGTTCATGTTGG
>JANYDZ010000501.1 GCA_025363375.1 Hyphomicrobiales bacterium | reverse complement strand
ATTTTCCCGGTGGAGGTCTTCGGCAGTTCGATGAAGACAATGTGCTTCGGGCATTTGAAGCGCGCCAGATGCAGGCGGCACCAGTCGATCAGTTCATCCGCGCCCGCGGTCTTGCCGGGGCGAAGCTCCACAAAGGCGCAGGGCGTCTCGCCCCAGCGGTCGTCGGGTTTGGCGACGACCGCCGCCGCCTGCACCGCCGGATGTTTGTAGAGCGCGTCCTCAACCTCGATCGATGAAATGTTCTCGCCGCCCGAGATGATAATGTCCTTTGAGCGGTCCTTCAGCTGCACGTAGCCATCGGGATGTTTGACGCCGAGATCGCCGGAGTGGAACCAGCCGCCGGCGAAAGCCGCGTCCGTGGATATTCGGTTCTTCAGGTAGCCCTTCATCACGACATTGCCGCGAAACATCACCTCTCCGAGCGTTTGCCCGTCGGCGGGCACCGGCGCCATCGTCTCGGGATCGAGCACATCGAGCGCTTCCAGCACGGGATAGCGCACGCCCTGCCGGGATTTTTTCGCGGCCTGTTCGTCCGGGGGCAATGCGTTCCATTCCTCATGCCATTCGTTGACGACGGCGGGGCCATAGACTTCCGTTAGTCCGTAGAGATGCGTGACGTTGAAGCCGGCCACTTTCATGGCGGCCAGCACGGCCTCGGGCGGCGGCGCGGCGGCGGTGAAAAACTCCACCACATGCGGCAACGCTTTTTTCTCTTCGGCGGGCGCGTCGAGCAGCGTCGACATGACGATCGGCGCGCCGCACATATGCGTGACCTTTTCCGCGGCGATGAGATCGAACATCGCTTTCGCGCGCACCTGACGCAGGCACACCTGCACGCCGGCGGCGAGCACAATGGACCACGGAAAGCACCAGCCGTTGCAGTGAAACATCGGCAACGTCCAGAGATAGACGGGATGGCGGCCGAGATTGCCCGTGAGCAGATTTCCCGTCGCGAGAAGATGCGCGCCGCGATGGTGGTAAACGACGCCCTTGGGATCGCCCGTCGTGCCGGATGTGTAATTGAGCGCGATGGCGTCCCATTCATCGTCGGGCGTTTTCCAGGCGAAATCGACGTCGCCTTCGGCGATGAAATCCTCGTATTCAACCGCGCCGAGGCGCTCGCCGGCGCCCGCGTATTCGGGATCGTCGTAATCGATGACGAGGGGCTTGGCTTTCGCCAGTTTCAGCGCCTCCTTCATCACGCCGGAAAACTCGCGGTCGACGACGACCACCTTGCTGTCCGCGTGATCGAGGCCAAATGCGATGATGGCTGCGTCAAGCCTCGTGTTCAGCGTGTTGAGCACGCCGCCCGTCATGGGCACGCCATAGTGGCATTCCAGCATGGCAGGCGTATTGGCGAGCATGACGGTGACCGTGTCGCCGCGCCCGACGCTGCGCCGCGCCAGCGCCGAGCCCAGCTTTTTCGCGCGGGCGTAAAACTCCGCGTAGGCGCGCCGCGTTCCGCCATGCACGATGGCGGGGCGGTCCGGAAAAACCGCCGCGGCACGCTCCAGAAATCCGAGCGGCGTCAGGGGTTGAAAATTGGCGGGATTGCGGTCGAGACCGACGTCATAGGGGCTCGTCATAGGCGACCTCCGGATGGTGTTGTCGTCCTGAAGATTTAGAGCCGCGCGCGCCGGCGATCAAACCCGCTTTTCGGCTAAGCCGCCGCCCATCGACGCGTGGCCTCCGGCGCGCGGCGCTCATAGCCGGAAACCAGACGGAGCGCGGCGAAAGCCACACCGGCGCCGACGATAATGTCGCAGAGATAGTGGCTGCCGTTCGTTGGCGTCGCGAGAAGCAATGGAAAATTCAACGCGGCGACCGCGACATTCAGATAGCGCACGCGCAGCACGGCCCAGGTCGTGACGACCGCCAGCGCGGTGTGGAACGAGGGGAACGACACGAGGCCGCGTATGTCGTTCAGCGGAATTTCCCGCATGGACCCGTCGCGCAGCGCCAGAATATGCTTCACCTGATCCCAGCCCGCGCGAGGATCGCGGAAAGCCGGCAGCATCGCGTCGGCGACATCGTAAAATGCGTATGTGCCGATGGTTGGGCAGAGCGTCGCGATGAAAATCGTCGCGGTCGCCGTCAAGGCGAACAGCGCCATATAGGCGCGCAGCCGCGCGATCTCCCCGACAAAGGCGAGCGCCAGCACGACGACAACGACCTGCATCATTGAGCTCATATAGGCATAGTCGAGCAAGGCCGCGAAGTCCGGACGCGCCGCTACAAAGGCGAGGTGATCGAGAAAATCGAACCCCATGGCCTTGTCGAGCCTGTCGAACAAACCGTCTTGCAGCGGCAGGCCAAGCGAGGTTCCAATATAGCTCGATATCGCCAGCGCCAGGGTGAACAGCACCAGAAACGCGGCGCTTTCGAGCAGCGCCGCGAGCATGGGCTCCGGGCGTTTGCTCGTGTAAAACCACGACAGCGCGAGCGGAACAGCGCCGATCGCGAGTGTTTTCAGCAAAGCGACGGGATCGAGCCGCAATCCAGTCAGGCAAAGGCCCAGAGCATCGACCAGCGCAAGCGCCGCGGCCAGGCCCCAGACCCGGTTCATGGCCTTGCGCGTATCGATCACATCGCCTCGCGGGGAATCAGGAAAGCTGGCGGGAGCTTCGCCAAAATTTCTTAACAAGTCCGATTACGAGGCCCGCAAAAGCGCCTGGGAGCCGTCCCAAACGAGTTTCAACCCGACGCAGAACGTCAGGCCGCGCACAATGGGATAGAACTTCGCGCCCGACATGCGCCGCACCAGCCAGACGCCGCAAAAAGCCGCGGTGATCGCGACCGGCAACAGCACGGCGGAAGTGAGCAGGTTCTGCGCCGGCAACTGATCGAGCGCGTAGAAAATGGGGAACTTCACGTAATTCACGATGGCGAAGAGAATCCCCATCGTTCCCGCGAAAACCGGCGGCGCGAGTTTCTGCGGCATCAGATAGACCTGAACGGGCACGCCGCCGGCATTGGCGATGAAAGAAGTGAAGCCGCCAATCGAGCACCAGAGGGTCGCCTTGGGCAGGTTCGGCTCGGTCGCCCTGGCGTCCGCGCCGGCCCGCCCCACGGAGACGAGCACGAAAACGCAGGCGATCAGCCCGACACAAAGCTGCACCAGCGAAGGCGACACTTTCACCGCCACCACCGACCCCACGGCGATGCCGATGAAAATGCCGGGCAGGCAATAGAACAGGTTCTGCCGGTGCAGGTTCTTGCGATAGGCCCAGATGTTGACGAGATCCTGCGCCATCAGGATCGGCAACTGAATGGCGATGGCCTGCACCGGCTGCAGCACAAGGCACATCAAGGGCAGGGAGAGCGCGCCCATGCCCTGGAACCCGCCCTTGCCCAGGCCCTGCAGAATGACCGCCGGAATGGCGACGAGGTAGAAATGCCAGTCCGTGATCATCCGCGATACAATCTTTCCTCGCCGGCGCGCCCGTCCGTCGAACTGCTACCCGGTCCATGGTTGCATGGCGCCGGGCGCCTTCACTAAGGTTCCCGGGAACTCTGGAGGACATTATGGCCAGCGCCTATCGCGACACCTATGCAGCCTGGCAAAAGGACCCGCAAGGGTTTTGGGCGCAGGCCGCGCGCGAAATCGACTGGATCAAGCCGCCGCGGCTGATTTTCGACGCCAATGCCGGGGTTTACGGCCGCTGGTTTCCCGACGCTGTCTGCAACACCTGTTACAACGCGGTTGATCGCCATGCTTTGGGCGCGCGCGCCAACCAACCCGCCGTTATCTATGACAGCCCGGTCACCGGCGCGAAACGCACTTATACTTTCGCCGAACTTCTCGACGAGGTCTCGACGCTGGCCGCCGTGCTGCGCGATCTGGGCGTCGGCAAGGGCGACCGGGTCGTCGTCTACATGCCCATGGTGCCCGAGGCGCTGTTCGGCATGCTCGCCTGCGCGCGCATCGGCGCGGTGCATTCCGTGGTCTTCGGGGGCTTTGCGCCGAAGGAACTCGCCACCCGCATCGACGACGCCACGCCGAAACTCATCCTCGCGGCATCCTGCGGCCTCGAGCCGGGACGCGTCATCCAGTACAAACCGCTGCTCGATCAGGCCATTGAACTCAGCCGGTCAAAGCCCGGCGCCGTGCTGATGATGCAGCGCCCGCAAGCGCAGGCGAGCATGATCGCGGGCCGCGATCACGATTGGGCGCAGGCCGTCGCCAAAGCGAAAGCCGCCGGAGCGCGCGCCGAATGCGCGCCGCTCGCGGCGACCGATCCGCTTTACATTCTCTACACGTCCGGCACCACGGGCGTTCCCAAGGGCGTCGTGCGCGACAATGGCGGCCATATGGTCGCGCTCAAATGGTCCATGAAGAATTTCTACGACATCGATCCCGGCGAAGTTTTCTGGGCCGCCTCCGATCTTGGTTGGGCGGTCGGGCATTCCTATATCGCCTATGCTCCGCTGCTGCATGGCTGCGCCTGCGTGGTGTTCGAAGGCAAGCCTGTCGGCACGCCGGATGCGGGCACGTTCTGGCGTGTCGTCGAAGAGCACAAGATCGCCGCGCTGTTTACCGCGCCCACCGCCTTCCGCGCCATCAAGAAGGAGGACCCCAACGCCGAATATCTGAAAAAATATTCGCTGAAATCGCTGCGCACGCTGTTCCTCGCGGGCGAGCGCGCCGACCCGGACACTGTGCAATGGGCCGAGCGCATTCTCGGGGTCCCCGTCATCGACCATTGGTGGCAGACGGAGACCGGGTGGTGCATCGCGGGCAATCCCGTCGGCCTCGGCGCGCTGCCGGTGAAATACGGTTCCGCGACAGTGCCGATGCCGGGCTACGACGTGCGCATCGTCGATGAAGCCTGCGCGGAATTGCCGAACGGAACCATGGGCTCCATCGCCATCAAACTCCCGCTGCCCCCGAGCTGTCTGCCGACGCTGTGGCGGCAGGATGACCGCATGCGCGAGTCCTACCTCGCCGAATTCCCCGGCTATTACAAAACCTCGGACGCCGGCTACAAGGACGTTGACGGTTACATCTACGTGATGGGCCGCACCGACGACATCATCAACGTCGCGGGCCACAGGCTCTCGACCGGCGGCATGGAAGAAGTGCTTTCCGCGCACCCGGATGTCGCGGAATGCGCGGTTATCGGCGTCGCCGACGCTTTGAAAGGCGAAGCGCCCCTCGGCTTCATCGTGCTGAAATCCGGCGTGACGCGCGCGCGGTCGGATATCGAGAAGGACGTTGTCGCGCTGGTGCGCGAAAAAATAGGCCCGGTCGCCGCGTTCAAAACCGCGATCACCGTGGCGCGCCTGCCAAAGACGCGCTCGGGCAAGATTTTGCGCGGCACGATGAAGAAGATCGCGGACGGGACGGAATGGGCGATGCCCGCGACGGTGGACGATCCCGCGATATTCGAAGAGATCGGCGCGGCGTTGAAGGAGCGGGGGATATAGACTTCCGTGGACAATTCAGTTCAGTCCGTGGACGGCGTGTAAATTTCGCCAGGGTCCGCCGTGACGCTGCGTTTCACCTACGAACGCGATGATATCGCGCCCGCCATCCGCGCGAATTTCTTTTCGCAAGCTGGCATTCGTTTCAACACCACGCTTGCGCTTTGTCTCATTGCGCTTGGCCTGTGGTTGAGCGTCGGGGGCGCGGCGGGCGGACTGGCCATGGCCTCGTTCATCGCCGGCGCGGGTTTCATCGCGCTTTTGCTGATCATGTGGATTTTCAGTCCGGACATTGCGCTTTGGCGCGAGCCCAAATACCGCGAATTCTACAATCTCACATATTCAGACTCGGGCGTGACATTCCGCAAAGGGGGCGTCGCCACCAACCTGCCATGGTCGATCTACAGTCACGTTGTGGCGGAGGCGAGCTGCTATCGTCTGCATCACGGAACCGAATCCTGGATCGTCCTGCCGGCGCGCGCCTTTTTCAGCCTGCAGGACCGGGCAAGGTTTGAGGCGTTGCTTGCCGCGCATGTTCCACGTGTCGAACGGCGGTGACAGCCTTATTCCGGGATATTGAAACCGCTTCAGCAAGGGCCGGCGTGGCCGGATTGTAGACGGGAGGGCGCTCGGCTCGTTGTTATGGAAACCCCATCCTGCAGGCAATGCGCTATGGCGCTTGAGAATTCAGCTCGCGACGCAAATCGATTTGAAGGGAGGCGCGCGGGGCTTTTTGTCGCCGGACCTAAACGCCTTGGCCTGTCGAAGAGCACATCTTTCGAGAATGGCCACAAGATGCCATATCAGCGTGATGGTGTCAATGATTATTTTCTCTCGTAGGCTAAAATTCAGATGACGAAGCGGACAGGCAGGCGCATCGTCGCAAGCGCTGCAATCAGCGCTTTTAGCCAGTCAAATTGCAGCGTCTCCCGCAGTGTGGGCAGTGAAACCGAACCGTTTTTCCGCTTTGTTTGGCTCAACGGAAAAACTTGTGAATCGATTCGCTTGTTTGTCCGCACCGCCTGAGGTTTTCCCGGAACCCTTTGGCCAGCCGCAAGTTTCAGGAAAGGCCCGGAAACCCGGGCCGCCTCTACTGCTTCACTTTCAAATCCTTCAGCTTGGCGAACACCGAATCCACATCGACATGGTCTTCCGGCAACTCCGCAGCCT
>JANYDZ010000480.1 GCA_025363375.1 Hyphomicrobiales bacterium | reverse complement strand
CGACAGCGACGTCACGCCCGCCGCCGCGTAGCCCATGCGCAAGCCCTTCAGGTCCTTCAGCGTTTTATAGCGGCCGGACTCCACGAGGTCCTTGCGGATGAAAACGGTCTGGTAGAGCGAGCTGGCGGAGGAATGCCCGCGGTCGGCGACGATCTTCAGCCGCACGTCGCGTCCCAGAATATTGTAGAAGCCGACCGACAGCGCGCCCGCGCCCACGTCGAGTTCGCCGGTGCCCAGCGGCGCCATGATCTTCGCGCCGGAATCAAGGTTGATGATCTCGACTTCGATTCCCTCCCGCTCGAAAAGTTTGAATTCTTTCGCCAGGTAGAGCGGCGCGTCGCTGGCCGAGCCGCCGACGCCGATCTTCACCTTGTCGAGGGCCATCGTTGGAAAGGCGGCGCAAGCGCAAGCCAGCGCCAGGGCGGCGCGAGCGGCGGCGAAAAATCGAACGGCCATGGGAGCTTCCTCAAGTCAGGCGACGACGCGCCTTTTGAGTACCGCTGGATGCCCCTCGCGCGCAACAGCCGCGGCGCCGATACCTTGTCGCGGCGGGATCGCGCGGATGCAATGGTACCGCCACCCCGGCTCGAACGGGGGACCTCTAGATCCACAATCTAGCGCTCTAACCAACTGAGCTATGGCGGCACGCCGGTTCGTGGCCTGTTGGGGCGGGCCGCGAAAGGCATCGCCGGCGGCGGAGCCACCGGCGAAATCGCGGCGAACCTAGAAGCAAAGGCAAACGATTGCAAGCGGCGAAACAGGGCGCCGAAACAGGGCGCGGCAACGGATGTTTCCGCCGCGCCGGATTTTCTTCAGGCGGGCGTGTGACGCGCCATCGCCGCCTTCAGCGGTTCGATCGAAGTCATGACGATCGCCTGCATATGTTCGCCCATTTCCTTGCTCTGCGACGCGAAGGACTCAAACTGCTTGCGGATGAATTCGCTCTGCAACTCGAACAGGTTTTGTGGATCCTTGGCCGCAAGCAGGGCCTTGACGTGATCGAAATTGACCTCTGTCTGCGACTTGATGGCGTCGAACGCTTTGCTGTTGAGCGATTGCAGGCCGCTGCGCGCCGCTGAGAAGCTGGTCTCCACCGATCCGGTGGCCGCTTCCGCGTCGGCCTTGATGCGCGCATAGGCTTCATGCGATTTCGCCAGACTCTGTTCGGCGGCCTTGCGCAGGCCTTCCTGCGCCTCGCGCACCTGCGCGAGCAGTTTGTCGGCGCCTTCGCTCATCAGTTTGGCGGCGTCGGCGGCGGCCTTTCCGGACGCTTCCGTGACGGCGTCGAGCGGCGCAGCCCCGGTGAGGGAAGCGGGAACCGGCGGTTTTGCGACGGCGGGTTTGGCGGCGGGTTTACGGGCAATGGCCATGGTTAAATCCTTTCAGTTCGGGTTGTAATCTTCACTTTTTGACGGCGGCGCTTTGAATTGCGGCGCCGAACTCCTGGCTTTGGCTTTGGAAGGCCGCCATCTGCGCCTTGAGATACTCGGTCTGGATCGCCATGACTTCCTGCAGGTTTTTGGCGTGAACCAGCTTCTCCGCGACATCGAAAGCCGCGGACATATTCGACTGGGCGTAGGAAACCGCCTTTTCCGACATGTCGCGCGCAGGCGCCATGGTGGACGGCGAACTTGCCGCAAGGGTTTGCGTGGTCTTTTGCAGGGCGCCCATGTAACCTTCGAACGCCTTGCGGGCCTGTGATACGCTGCGCTCCGCGAAATCGCGCATTTCCTTAGGAACTTCCATCATTTTGTCCATGTCATTTCCCTCTGAAAGGCGTGGGTCCGCGCGACCGGATTGGTCGTCGCGATTTACCTTCTTTCACATTTTATATTGCGACGCAACATTTTTTGCGTCGCAATAACAATTATCCATAAATTTACAAAAATGCGAACAACGCGACGTTCCCATGGACCCAGGGGCCTTGCGTGATTAAGGAGTTGTTAAGCACGCCATCCTGGCGGAGAGGCGTGCTTGTTCGAGAGGAGGCCGGGCGGGGCGTATGGCGCCGCGCCAATGCTGTATTGCGACCTGAAAGCCTTTTGAATGGAACAAACCCGCGCGATCGCCGGCCTTTCGAAATCTGAACTGGAAAAATGGCTCGCCGAGCCGTCCGTGGCGGCGCTGGCAGCCTCGGGCGCGCCGCTGGTCGTCGCGGCGGGGGAACCCGCGCGCGTCGTTTGGGCGAACGCCGCAGCGCAGGGCCTTTTTCGCGCGTCGACGCTCGAATCCTTGAGTAGCCGCGTTTTTTCAACCGCGCGCCTTGCCGAAGTTGCCCAAAATATGCGCCCGGGCGCGCCGCCGCGCCTTGAGCGCGTACGCCTCACAACGGGCCGCGCCATCGACACCTTGACCTTTATGTGCAGGCGCAGCGCCGGTTCCCATCCCCTGACGTTGTTCGCCGCCATGGGCGTGCGCCCCGGCCTTTACGACGGCGGAGCTGCAAGCGCGCCATTGTCGGTATTCGCGTCGCAGCCGGTGGGATCGCTGGATTCGACCGTCAATCCACCCGTCGTCGGCATATCCGTACTGCAAGGCGAGACGGCGGCGCAAACTTCGGCGGCGAGCCAGACCGATTCTGTCGCCGCGCCCCTTTGCGCGGAGCCCGCTGCGCAAACCCGGCGCGACGCCGGCGCCGTCGCCAACGATTTGTCGGCGCGCTTTCAGGGCGCGTCCGTCGTGCGTTTTCTCTGGAAGACCGATGCCGGACATCGCCTGACGGAGATCACCGGGCAATTGTGCGAAGTGGTGGGCTGCGACAGCGCCCGCCTGATCGCTCGCAGTTTCGTTGACGTCGCTGAAGAGTTGGGCGTCGATCCCCTGTATCGCCTCGCCAGCGCTTTCGCGCAACGCGAGACCTGGAGCGGGCTCGATGTTGCATGGCCCATTGTCGATGCGGATGCGAGCGTTCCCGTGACGCTCGGCGCCCTGCCGGTTTTCAACCGTGACCGCGCCTTCGAGGGATTTCGCGGTTTTGGCGTCGTGCATATCCAGCGCGTCGAGCCCTGCGAAAAAAACCCCGCCGCGCCTGAAACGATTGCGGGGGACGACCTCGCAAAGCCGGCGCAGGCTCCCGCCGCGCAAGTTCCCGATGCGCATGCCGCGGACAGTGAAACGCCGGCGGCGAGCGCCGCCGACCATGGTGCGCATGCGCCTGAAACCGACATGCACAATGCAGACGCCGGCGCGGCGCAAAGCGCCTTCCAGGAGCAAACGCCGCAATTCGAATGCATCGACCCGGCAAATTCCGCCGAAATCGACGATGAGGCGGACGCTCTGGACCTTGAGCCGTCCGAGCCGCAGCCCGAGCGCTCGTTCAAAACGTCAGGGCGGATGTCCGGCGCGAATGTTGTGCCCTTGCGCGCCGCCTATCGCGTCGCAACGCCGTCCTCCCCCATCCAGCCGCCGCCCGCCGCGAATGACGCCAGGGAGGCGGCGAAGTCCGATTTACCGGGCGCCGCGCCCGTCAAACCGTCCGAGCCGCCGAATGCGCAACCGGCGTCCCCCACGGTTGAATTGACCGCCCAGGAACGCAACGCGTTTCGCGAGATCGCCCGCGTTCTCGGCGTCAAAGCGGAAGCCCAGGCCCAAATCCAGGCCGAATTTCCCAAACGCGGGGCGGACAACGCCAGCCGCGACGCCGCGCCTCCGCAAGCGCCCGAGCCCGTGCGCGAGCGTGAAAGACTGCGCGTTCGCGACCTTATCGACCTGAAATCCGAAGCCGCGCCGGAAGTCGGCGAAGCAGAGTTGACAGCGCCCGTCGAGCTTTCGCTTGCGGACGCCGTTCCGGCGCCAGCGGCGCCGCGACACGCCGATCAACTGGCCCGTCACGCCTCGGCCCTGCTCGATCGATTGCCCGTTGGCGTCCTCGTCAGCCGCATGGAAATCCCCATCTACGTCAACCGCAATCTTCTCGATCTGCTCGATTTCAAGGACGCCGATGCGTTTTACGCGGCTGGCGGGCTCGACCGCATGTTCCGCGGCCGGCAGCCGGAGGCGCTGACGGAGGCGGCGGGCGGCGGCGCGATTCCCCTCGTGACGCGCGCGGGCGACGTGGTTTCCGTCATAGCGCGCGTGCAGTCGATTGACTGGGACAATGAATCTGCGTCGCTGATGACGTTTCGCGAAACGCGCGAGGCCGATCTTGCCCCGCGCGTGCGTTCCCTTGAATCCGAAGCGCGTCACCGCGACGGCGAATTGCGCGAATTGCACGCCATTCTCGACACGGCGACCGATGGCGTCGTCGTGCTTGATTCCGATGGATTGATTCTGGCGCTAAACCGGTCGGCCGAGGCGCTTTTCGGCTATGACCAGAACGAAGTGGCGGGCGAGAATTTCACCTTTCTGCTGGGCAAGGAAAGCCACGCCTCCGCCAATGATTATCTGGCCGGCCTCAAGTCGAACGGCGTCGCCAGCGTCCTCAACGATGGACGCGACGTGACGGGACGCGCGCGCCAGGGCGGCGCGATGCCCATGTTCATGACGCTCGGCCGCGTGTCGACGATCGGCGCGCAAAAGTTCTGCGCCGTGCTGCGCGACATGACCGCGTGGAAAAAGGCCGAGCGCGAACTCAACGAGGCAAAGCGCGAGGCTGAACGGGCGAGCGCGCTGAAATCCGATTTCCTCGCCAAGGTCAGCCACGAGGTCCGCACGCCGTTGAACGCCATCCTCGGCTTCGCCGAAGTCATCATGGAGGAGCGTTTCGGCCCCGTCGGCAACGAGCGTTACAAGGATTACCTCAAGGACATCCATTCCTCCGGCGTCCACGTGATGAGCCTTGTCAACGACCTCCTCGACCTCTCGAAGATCGAGGCCGGCAAGCTCGAACTTGATTTCGGCAGCGTCGACGCCAACAGGATTGTCAGCGAATGCGTGTCGATCATGCAGCCGCAGGCGACGCGCGAACGCGTCATCATCCGTCAGTCGCTCGCGCCGCGCCTGCCCAACATCGTCGCCGACGAGCGCTCGTTGCGCCAGATCGTGCTCAACCTTCTTTCCAACGCCTTGAAGTTCAACGAAGTCGGCGGACAGGTGATCGTCTCGACCGCGTTGACGGACGCCGGCCACGCGGTCATCCGCATCAAGGACACCGGCGTCGGCATGAACGAGGCCGAGGTGCAGACCGCGATGGAGCCGTTTCGGCAGTTGCATACGTCTCGAAACCGCGGAGGCACGGGGCTCGGATTGCCGCTGACAAAATCCCTTGTCGAGGCGAACCGCGCCAGTTTCACCATCAAGAGCAAGAAGAAAGAAGGCACGCTCGTGGAAGTCGCGTTTCCACCGACGCGCGTGCTGGCGGAGTGAGCGACCAAGCGCGTGGCTATTTCACGCGGCTCCAGTAGATGTTGACGCACACGAGCCGGCCAATCACGCAGCCGGTGGTGGTCATTTTGTCGCCGACAATCGCGAGCGTGCCCGAGTAGGTCTGCTTGTCCTCGGGGTTGAAGGCCTTTCCCGACCATACATTGGGGCGCTCGGCTTCCATGTCGTAGAAGACGCGCATGCCGAGTTTCGTCGGACTGTCCTTGTCGCGCACCCACACGATGTTGCCGCATAATTTGTCGCCGCAAGGCGCGATCTGAACGCGCGCCGTGCCGCTTTCGCGAAGCCAGATTCCAATCGGCGAGGGCTCCGCCAGGGCGGTTTGCGGCGACAACGACAGATTAAGGGCGCAGACGGCGCTCGTTGCAAGCCGTTTCATTGCTGTTCGATCGTCCTGTCAAAGGCCTGGGGCCAACCGTGTGATGAATCAAAAAACCGCGCGGAAAAATTCGCGCGAAATCGATAATTTGCCGAGCATGCGGCTTAAGAGTTAAGATTTCGCAACCAGACGGCACGGAGGATGCGTCATGAGTTTCCAGATGTTTTTTCGCGCTTTGGCCGGCGTTGCCCTGGCGGGCGCCGGCGCCGCCGCCATCGCCGCGCCGTTTCCGCCGGCCGATCAAAAACGTCCGCCGCTCGTGTTGAAGTCGCACGGAATTTTCTGGGCCGGCGGCAGCATCGTCAAGCGGACGCAAACCGGAACCTTTGCCGCGGGCGATCTGAAAAATCTCAACGTTTCGGATCAGGAGGTTCTCGTCGGGCAATCCTATGTGGAGTATTTCGTTCCGCAAAGGCCGCGTCGCGGCAAGAACACGCCGCCAATTGTGCTCATGCCCGGCGGCGCCTTGATAGGCGCGCATTTTCACACAACGCCGGATGGACGCGAAGGTTGGGCTGCTTACTTCATCCGTCGCGGCTTTCCCGTCTACATCATCGATCCCCCGGGCCGCGGCCGCGCCGGGTTCTCGCCGGATAAATTCAACAACGTCCGCGCGGGAAGCGCGCCGCCAAATTCGCAACCGCAGATCGGCGGGTGGGATTCATCGGGCTGGCTCGAATGGAACACTGGTCCGCTGCCTGCGCCCTCGCACGGCAAGCGCGATCCCGCTTGCATCGGCAACGACGCGCGCGATCCCAACGCGCCCTCGGTCTATTGCAACGGCGACCTCATGCCGGCGCTGGATGCGGATGGCTACAAACACTGGCTCGCCGCCAATGTTCCAGAAGTGCCGGTTGAAGGCGGACTCGACCCCGGCATCGTCGCCGCGCTGGAAAAAATCGGTCCCGCGATTTTCATCGGTCATTCCGCCGGCGGCACGCTCGGGGGCAAGCTCGCCAACGAAAGGCCCGAATTGTTCAAAGCGCTGATTGGCATCGAGCCGGCGGGCGCCTGCAATCTGCCGCCGAACGCGCCGCTCAAAGGCCTGTTGAAAGTGCCGAGCTATTCGGTCCACGGGATCAACCAGGTGGGCCGGCCCGACACCGGGCCCTGTCTCGACACCTATGCGAGGATCAGGGCCGCTGGCGGCGACGCGTCCTATCTGTCGCTGCCAAAACTGCCGGCCAGCCCGTTGTTCGACCAGATCACGCAAGCCGGCGTCTGGGGCAACGATCACATCATGATGTGGGATACCAACAGCGACGAGATCGCGGGGCTCCTGCTCAAATGGATCGAAGCGCACGTGGAAAAGACAAAGCGGTGACGCGATTTCAGTTATCTGGCGAGTCTGTTTTGAAGGGGGCCATGGAGGGCCCCGGAAAGTCTTGACAGGACCCCCTTGACGAAGTGAGCATTCTTCCCTAGTTGGGGTCCATGCAAAACTGCGAGGACCCCGCCATGCCCCGGTCTGACGATTGCTTTGAAATCTCCGACGTAGCCATCTGGTTCAAACACCTTCACACTCCCGGCCTCGTTAAAAGACTGAAAAACCTTCTGCCCGAGCAAGAAGTCTCCCTCGAGACCGACGGCGTTATCGGGCGCTGGCGGCGCATGAAAACAGGCAAGGACGGGCGCGAAGTCTTTGCGATTAGACCGGTGGGTCCGATGAAAGTCATCTGGAACAATTGGTTCAAGAACCGAAAGGGCGAAATCATCGAGATCAAGGAGGCGCCCGTCACGGACGATTATCTGGCCGCGGCATCGGCGCTGTTCTCCGAGTGGGCAAGTCCCGAGGACGAGGAAGCCTTCCGTGATCTGTGAACGCTACGATGTCGCGGTCATTCCTTTTCCGTTTGCCGAGATACCCGTGCTGAAGCGGCGCCCGGCCGTCGTCCTTTCCGGACTGACGTTTAACACGGCGAACAATTCCACGCTGGTCGCGATGATCACGTCCACAAAGCAAACGAGCTGGCCAAGCGACGTTCCGCTGCAAGACCTGAAATCAGCGGGGCTGTCGGTCGCTTGCCTGGTCCGATGGCGCCTTACGACCGTGCCAAATGACCTGATTGCCAGAAAACTCGGCAAGCTGGGAGGACTGGACAGGCTTTCGCGCGAACGCGAATTTGCGAATATGATTGGCTGAGGAAATACGAGATTTTTTCAAAACCCCAGCGTCGGCACGACATCAGCCGGCGGCGGCTTCCATTTCTTCGGCTTCTTGCCTGCCGCGATCAGCTTTAGCTCGCGCGTCAGAATCCTGCGCCAGGCGATCAGCCCCGCGTCGGAACGCCCGAGATGCTCATGCTGGCGGTCGGCGACGCGTCCCTGTCCCGCCTGCACCGCGATATCCTGCACGATGGCGAGATCGGGATGACGCACGTCCGCGTAATAGTGCTGTCCCGCCATCAGTTCCTTCGCGTAGGCGACCGATGTTCTGGCCTCGGCAAGTTCCTTTGAATATTTCGCGTGCTGCCTGCGATAGGCCTCGATCGCTTCGCCCTGCGCCTCGATATGGCTGGTGATGTACCAGATGTGGTTTTCATCGTCGACGGGCGTGAAGCTGAAATAGATTTCCGGCCAGCCGCCAACGTTTTCCATGCCGGCTACGGGCGGCACGATCACGCGCGTGACGTTTGGCGCGTAATGCAGGGATTGGCGCACCTTGCCGGTCTTGCGCGTCCCAAACCGCATCAGGCCCCAGTCTTCCTCGCGCGCGGCGATGACCGGCAGGTCGCGCGAGAGATTGGCGTGCGAGCCGCCGGGCGCGTGGGTGAAGGCGACATGCACCTCGTCCATGCTGTTCTCGAAGCTCTGCAGATAATTGCACGGGACATGCTCGACATTCCAGGTCTGGATAATGCCCGGCGTCGCGCGATGCGGAAACGGCGGGAATTGCGGCGGCGCGCCCTCGCCCAGATAGACCCAGATCATCCCGAGATATTCCTCGCAGGGCCAGGTCCCGATCCGCACCTTGCGCGCGAAGCCCGCTTCCTCCGCCGGTTGCTCGACGCACCGCCCGGAACCATCGAATTTCCAGCCGTGATAGACGCAGCGGATATCGTCGCCCTCGACCCAGCCCAGATGCATCATCGCCAAGCGGTGCGGGCATTGCGCGTCGATGCAATGGGCTTTTCCCGAGGCGCCGCGATACAGTGTGAAGTTCTCGCTCATGATGCGGATGGGCCGCGCGCGCCCGGCGGGGAGATCCTCGCTGCGATGCGCGCAGATCCAGAACTGCCGCATGAAAACCCCGCCGGGCGTGCCCGGTTTAGTCGTGGCGATATCCACTTCGACGCGTTTGGACTTTTTCACGCTGCGGGCGGCTTTTGTCATCGACGGATTTGGCGCGATGTTCATGGTTCAGGGCTCCGGATGTTTCGCTCAGGCCTGTTCCGGCTCGCCGGGCTTGTAGACATAAGGTCCAAGCGACAGCAACAGCAGGCACACAACCGCCAGCACGGTCATGTAAACGTACAAGATCGGATTATAGCTCTTGTAAACGTCGAAGGTCTTGCCGCTGAGAAACGGCCCGAGACCCGTGCCGATGTTGAAAAACACGAACATCAGCCCGTAGATTTTCCCGAACGCCTTGAGGCCGAAATAACGGCTCATGAGATAGCCCATGAGATCGATTTCCGCGCCGACGCCCGCGCCGCACAGGGCGGCTCCCACGATCGCCGGCGTGCCCGTCGCGCCGGAGGACAGAATGACGAGGCCAACGATCGACAGGCCGAAAAACAGCGCCGCGACGTAAGAGCCCCAGACGCGGTCGAGAAACCAGCCCGCCAGCATGCGTCCGCCGACGATGGCGAGGCCCGCGTAAAACAGCGTGCCAAAAGCCACGGGCGGCGGCACGCCGCGGTCGATCAGCATCGGCACCACGTTGGTGATCGTGCCGTTGATCGCCATGACGGCCGCGAAGAAGGCGAAGGTCAGCACCCAGAAACGCCGGGTTCGGTAGGCCTCGCCGGCGGTCATGCCGGGCAGATGATCGGTCGAGGGCTTGCCGGCCGTGCGCGGGCCCGCGGGCTCGCGGATGAACAGCAGCGCCGGCAGAAAGGCGAGCAGACAGATGGCCAGCGCCAGCCCCTGATAGGCGCCGCGCCAGCCGTAGGCCGCCATCAATTTGCCGATCAGCAGCGGCGCGAAGGTGACGCCAAGGCCAACGCCCGCGGTCGCGATGCCAAGCGCCAGGCCGCGTTCCTTGTCGAACCACATGTTGACGACCTGCGTATAGCCCATCGGCGTCTGCGCGCCGCCAACCAGGCCGGCGAAGGCGAACACCGTGTACATGAGCGCCAGATTGGCGCCGATGGTTGAATAGAGGTAGGTCGCCAGCGCGCACAGCAGGATGCCGGGCAGGATCACCTTGCGCACGCCGTAGCGGTCATACAGCCAGCCAAAAATAATCACCGCGATGGCGGTGAAAACGCCGTTCACCAGCAGGCCGAATGTGTAGTCGCCGCGGGAAATGCCGAGCTCGGCCGTAATGGGCACCAGGAACATGCCGGACGAAAAAATATTGATGACGCCCGAGCCCACGAGCAACGCGCTGAATGACGCGGCGACGACGCGCCATCCGCCTCCGGATATGCCTTGACCCTGCATTGCCATGTTCCTCCCCTTTGGCCGTCGACTGCGGCGATTGATGTTGACTATACAGGGGAATCGGCCAAAGGACATAGTCCCGCGTCGCCCTGTTGACGCAAACCGCGCGCCGCGCGGAAGCAGGAAATAAACCTTGACGCAGGTTCCAGAACCCGCGGCCTCCGGCGCCGGACATGACCTGATTGCCGGCGCGGCGATCCTGCTTCTCGCGCTGTTGTTGCGGCGATATTTTTCGGGCAACGCCGATGTGGCGTGGCTGCTCACGCTCGCGGAAAAATGGCTCGACGGCCAGCGTCTCTACGTGGACCTTCTCGAAATCAATCCGCCGTTTTCCGTCTGGCTTTACGCGCCCGCGGCGGCGCTGGCGCGTCGCACGGGCCTGCGCGCCGAGACGGCGCTCGACCTTGGCGTGCTCCTGCTGTCGATGGGCGCGCTCCAATGGTCGGCGCGCATCATCGGCGCGGCGCGTATAAATCGCCGGGTCGCCGTTCCCGCGCTCGCGGCGCTGACGATTTTGCCGGCCGGGATTTTCGCGGAACGCGAGCATATCGCGCTGGTTTGCTTTCTTCCCCTTCTGGCGTTGACGATCCGCCGCGCGCGCGGCGAAAGCGCCTCCGTGTGGAGCGCCGCCGCCGTGGGCGTGGCCTCCGGCGTCGTGCTTTGCATCAAGCCGCATTTTGCTTTGGCGACAGGCGGCGCGGCGCTGGCCGCCGCCATATTGCGGCGCGAGGCGCGGTTGATTGTCGCGCCGGAACATCTGGTCGCCGGCTTGCTGTTCGTCGCCTATGTGGCGGGCGCCTTCATCCTCTATCCCGCCTTCTGGTCGGATATGCTGCCGCTGATCGCGCTGCTGTATCTGTCCGCGCGCGCGCCGGTCGTCGACATGTTCAACGGCGCGCTGCCGCTGCTCGCGGTTGAACTGGCTCTCGCCGCGATCTGGCTCGCGCTGAAAAATCCGCGCGCGGTCCTGTCGCCCGAGATCGCGCCAACCGGCGCCGCGATCGCCGGCTTCTTC
>JANYDZ010000473.1 GCA_025363375.1 Hyphomicrobiales bacterium | reverse complement strand
TGGACACGATGATGATCGGCTTCGCGCTGGAGGACGACCGCATTCACTCGCCGAACGAGAAGTACGAGCTGGCGAGCTTTCAGAAGGGCGCGCGCAGCTGGGCAAGGGTGCTGGACGCGCTTGCGGGGTAGGGGGCTCCTTCGCCTGAACGGCGAGGCGACACCGTCCCGCGAGCTTGCGCGGATCTTCATCCGCAGATCTTCATCCGCAGGTCTTCGTCCGGGCGGCGAATATCCCTGCCGTAAATCAAATATCTCATTTTTGATTGACGGCATTTCCCTCTCAATACCCATGCTCCCCGGCCGGAAAACTCCCGTCCTTTACCGCCTTGACATAGGCTCTGACGGCGCCCTCGACAGTCCCGGTGTCCGGAATGAAGTTTCGCACAAAGCGCGGGCGCTTGCCCGGCGACACCCCGATCATGTCGTGCAACACCAGCACCTGCCCGTTGCACGAGGGGCCGGCGCCGATGCCGATGGTCGCGCAGGTCTTCATCGCGCGCGTGATGTCGGCGGCGACGTCCGAAGGGGTCATTTCGATCACCATCATCGCCGCGCCCGCCTGTTCGAGCGCCAGCGCGTCGGCCTTCATCGCGGCGGCGGCGTCGGCGCCCTTGCCTTGCACACGGTAGCCGCCGAGTTGATGCACGGCCTGCGGGGTCAGACCGATATGCGCGCAGACCGGCACGCCGCGCTCGACGAGAAACCGCACGGTCTCCGCCATATAGGCGCCGCCCTCGACCTTCACCATCTGCGCGCCAACGGCGAGCAAACGCGCGGCGTTGCGCATCGCCTGTTCGCGCGATTCCTGGTAGGCCCCGAAGGGCAGATCGGTGACGAGAAACGATTGCCGCATGCCCCTGAACACGCAGGCCGTGTGATATTCCATATGCTCCATCGTCACAGGCAAAGTGGTCGCGTGGCCCTGCACGACATTGCCGAGCGAATCGCCGACCAGAATGGCGTCGACGCCGCACGAGTCGAACATCGTCGCGAAGCTCGCGTCGTAACAGGTGAGCATGGCGATTTTTTCGCCGCTGGCGCGCAGCCGCGCGATGTCGCCGAGCTTCATCGGTTTGGCGTCTTCGAGATAAGCCATCGCGGATCAGCCTTTTGTGGGAATATCGATATTGTCGATGAGGCGCGTCGTTCCCATGCGCGCGGCCGCGAGCAGGCGCAAGCCATGCCTGCGCGTTGGCTCCACCGGCGCCAGCGTCGCGGCGTCGCGCGCTTCGAGATAGTCGATCAGAAAGCCCGAGGCGGAAATGGAGGCGGCGGATTCGCGCACGGCGACGTCGATCGGCTCGCCGTCGGCGATGCGCTCGGCCGCCCATTGCATCGCCTGATGGAGATTGCCGGCGAATTTGCGTTGGCGCGCGTCGAGATAGGCGTTGCGCGAACTCATGGCGAGGCCGTCGGCTTCGCGCAAGGTCGGCGCGCCGACGATCTCCACGGGAATGTCGAGGTCGGCCGCCATCCGGCGGATCACCGCGAGCTGCTGATAGTCCTTCTGTCCGAAGATCGCGACATCCGGCAACGCCTGCAAAAGCAGCTTCGCCACAATGGTCGCCACGCCCTGAAAATGCGTCGGGCGGAACTTGTCTTCGAGGCCGACGGCGGCGGGCCCGGCGAGGGAAACGCCCGTGCAGAATCCCGCCGGATACATTTCAGCGGGCTCGGGGTGAAACACAGCGTCGGCGCCGGCGCTTGCGAGCAGCTCAAGGTCCCGCTCAAACACGCGCGGGTATTTCGAGAAATCCTCGTTCGGCGCGAACTGCGTGGGATTGACGAAAATCGAAACCACGACGCGCCGCGCCAGTTGACGCGCCAGCCGCACCAGCGAGATGTGTCCGGCGTGCAGCGCGCCCATGGTCGGCACCAGCGCGACGCGCTCCCCGGCCTTGCGCCATCCGGCGGCGGCAAGGCGCAAGTCAGCGACTGTTTTATGAACGGCGGGCTTCATCATGGCACCGTTTTCGTCCGAAACGGTCGGTTCCGCAAGCCGACTTTCGGTCAGGTCGCCGGCAACCCGGCCAGGCCCGACAAAACCCGCGAAGGCGCGAGGTCGGCATATTCGTCGGGCGCGCCGGTTCGATTGATCCAGACGCCATGAAAACCAAACTTGACCGCGCCCGCGATGTCCCAGCGGTTGGAGGATTGGAACGAAACTTCGGAAGGCGGCGCGCCAAACCGCTTCGTCACGAGTTCATAGACGGCGGGGATTGCCTTGAAGGCGCGCAATTCATCGACGGAGAGGCAGGCGTCGATGAGCTCTGCGATGCCGGCGGATTCCATGGCGGCGGCCAGCATGGAGGGCGTCCCGTTGGAAAGAATTGCGGTCCGCGCGCCCGCCGCTTTCAGCGCCGCGAGGCATGGTTTCACGTCGGCATAGGCGTCGAGCCGTTCATAGGCCTCAAGCAGGGCGGCGCGCACGGTAGAGGTAATCCCTCCGCACCGCGCCGCCGCGAAATCCAGCCCCTCGGCGGT
>JANYDZ010000449.1 GCA_025363375.1 Hyphomicrobiales bacterium | reverse complement strand
GGCTTGCCGCCGATCGGCCGCTGTCCGTGATCGAAGGCCCGCTGATGGCCGGTATGAACGTGGTCGGCGATCTGTTCGGCTCTGGCAAGATGTTCCTGCCGCAGGTGGTGAAATCCGCGCGCGTGATGAAGCAGGCCGTCGCCCATCTCATGCCCCACATGGAGGAGGAGAAGCGGCGCAACGGCGGCGATCAGCGCTCCGCCGCCGGCAAGATTCTCATGGCGACGGTGAAAGGCGACGTGCACGACATCGGCAAGAACATCGTCGGCGTCGTGCTCGCATGCAACAATTACGAAGTGATCGATCTCGGCGTGATGACGCCGGCGTCCAAGATCATCGAGACGGCGAAGCGCGAAAAGGTGGATATTATCGGTCTTTCCGGCCTCATAACGCCGTCGCTTGACGAAATGTGTTTCGTCGCCGCGGAGATGGAGCGCGAGGGATTTTCCGTGCCGTTGCTGATCGGCGGCGCGACGACGAGCCGCGTTCACACCGCGGTGAAGATTCATCCCAATTACGCGCGCGGGCAGGCGGTTTACGTCATGGACGCGAGCCGCGCGGTGGGCGTCGTCGCGTCGCTGCTTTCGCCCGACACGCGCGAAGGCTATGTGGAGACCGTGCGCGCGGAATACAAAAAGGTCGCCGAAGCGCACGCGCGTTCGGAAACCGACAAGATGCGCCTGCCGCTGGCGCGGGCGCGCGCCAACGCGTTCAAAGGCGACTGGACGAATTACCACGCGCCAAAACCGCTGTTCACGGGCACGCGCACATTCCGCGCTTATGAGGTCGCGGAACTCGTGCCCTATATCGACTGGACGCCTTTCTTCCAGACCTGGGAGTTGAAAGGCCGCTTTCCCGCGTTGCTGGACGATCCCCATCAGGGCGCCGCCGCGCGCGCGCTTTACGACGACGCGCGGCGGATGCTCGACCGCATCGTCGTTGAGCGCTGGTTCAATCCGAAGGCGGTGATCGGCTTCTGGCCGGCCAATTCCGACGGCGACGACATCCGCCTGTTCACCGGCGAATCGCGCAAGGACAAGCTCGCGACCTTTCACACATTGCGCCAGCAATTGCAGCGCCGCGACGGTCGGCCCAATCTGGCTCTGGCCGATTTTGTCGCGCCGCAGGGGCGCAACGACTGGATCGGAGCCTTTGTCGTCACGGCGGGGCCGGAGGAAGACAAGATTTCAAAGCGCTTCGCGCAGGCCAACGACGATTATGGTTCGATCATGGTGAAAGCGCTGGCGGATCGCATTGCCGAGGCTTTCGCCGAGCGCATGCATGAGCGCGTGCGGCGCGAGTTCTGGGCTTATACGCCGGACGAGGGTTTTCCGCCGGAGGCTTTGGCGGACGAGCCCTATCGCGGCATTCGCCCGGCTCCCGGCTATCCCGCGCAGCCCGATCACACGGAGAAAGGCGCCCTGTTCAAGCTGCTTGACGCCGAGCGACGCACGGGCGTCGCGTTGACGGAGAGCTACGCCATGTGGCCGGGCTCGTCGGTGAGCGGGCTCTATCTCTCGCACCCAGAAGCGCATTATTTCGGCGTGGCGAAAGTCGAGCGCGATCAGGTCGAGGATTACGCCCTGCGCAAGGGCATGGACATCCGCGAGGTCGAGCGCTGGCTCGGGCCGGTGCTGAACTACGAGCCGGCGAGTTACACAGCGGCGGCGGAGTAAGATCGGCGCAGAGTAAGATCGGCGCATTGACCCCGCAAGCCGCGCTGGCTAGTTTGCTTTGGCGTCAAAGGGCGCAGCGGGAGACGCGTTGAATGAGGGGTTTTCGCGCTTGTCTCGCCATGAGCGCCTGGCTTGCGTCAGCGCCGCTCGCCTTCGCGCAAAATCCGGTCGCGAACGCGAAGACCTTTTACCAGGGCAAGTCCATCGAGTTCGTCATTTCCGACGCGGTCGGCGGCGGCTCCGACACGATGGGCCGGCTTGTCGCTCGTTATATCGGGCGCCATCTGCCGGGCAATCCCGCCGTCGTCGTCAAGAACCTGCCGGGCGCCGGCGGTCTCGCGGGCGCGAATTACCTCTACAACATCGCAGCGAAGGACGGCTCGGCCATGGGCATGGTCGAGCAATCGCTGCATCTGACGCAAATCTTCAAGACCAGGGGGCTGATGGCCGACGTGACCAGGTTCAACTGGCTTGGCCGCGTCATCAGCAACAACGCCGCGCTGTTCGCCTGGCGCGACCGTCCGGTGAAGAAAATCGAGGATGCCTACGCGCATGAACTTGTCGTGTCCGCGCCCGGCCTGTCCTCGCAGATGCGATGGACCGTTCTGAAGCGGTTGACCGGCCTCAAGTTGAAATTGATTCTCGGCCACAAGGGCACCTCCGAAGCGAGTCTCGCCATGGAGCGCGGCG
>JANYDZ010000427.1 GCA_025363375.1 Hyphomicrobiales bacterium | reverse complement strand
CTTTTCCGGACACGGAGGAGGGGCTGCTCGCTTTGCCGGGCATCGGCCCCTATACGGCGGCGGCGATCGCGGCGATCGCCTGCAATCGCCGCGCCGCCGTCGTCGACGGCAATGTCGAGCGTGTTGTGACGCGGCTCTTTGCAATCGCCCAGCCGATGCCCAAAGCCAGGATTTTCGTGCGCGCCGAAGTTGACCGCATGACGCCGGCAAAACGCCCGGGCGATTTCGCGCAAGCCATGATGGATCTGGGCGCGACGATCTGCACGCCGAAAAATCCGGCTTGCGCGCTGTGCCCTTTCGACGGCGCCTGCATGGCGCGGGCGCGCGGCGACATGCAGGACTTTCCCGTCAAGGCGCCGAAGCCGGCGCGCCCCAACCGCGCCGGCGCGGCGTATTATTTGCGGCGCGGGGATGGCTGCGTGCTGGTGCGCACCCGCCCGCCGCGCGGCTTGCTTGGCGGCATGACGGAGTTTCCAGGCACCGTTTGGGAAACGAATTTCAACATGGCGAAAGCGCAACCGCCGATGATCGCGGACTGGCGGCGGCTGGCGGGCGCTGTGGAACATGTGTTCACGCATTTTGCGTTGCGGCTCACCGTCTTCGCGGCGAACGCCCCGCGCGGCGCAAACACGCCCGAGGGCTGCCGCTGGGTTGATGAAACACGCCTTGGCGACGAGGCGCTGCCAAGCGTCATGCGCAAGGTCGCCGCCCATGCGAAAGCCGCAAAGGCGAAACCATAATGGCGCAAAAGCCCGGCTTCCGCATTTTCGAGATCGGCGAAACCCGTATTCGCGCCGGCTGGAACGGCCGCGCCGCCAGCGTGGCTTTTGCGCGCGACGACGATGTCCTCGTGATCGATCTGGATTCGGCGGCGACATGGGAGAACGGCGAAGATATCGAGATGAACGAGTTGACGCGCCTGCTTGAACTGATCGAAAGCGAATGCGCGGCGCGCGGGATCGAAGCGGAGTTTGAATAGAGCCCGTTCGACAAACCCCGCCCCGCCTGAAATGATCGCGCCAACCCAGGGAGACCCGCCATGCAGCGCAGCTACGACCGCGCCGCCGAAGACCTCGGCAACATCGTCAACCTCGGGCACGCCAATTTCCGCGTGCCGGACCAACGCCTGGCGACCCTCTTCTACGTCGCGGGCCTCGGCCTGACGCGCGATCCCGCGATGATGACGGGCGTCGACAACATGTGGGTCAACGTCGGCGACAGTCAGTTTCACCTGCCGACGGGCGAGCCCGTCATCGGCCCCGGCATTGTCACCGGACTTGTGGTGCCGGACATTGAAGCCCTGCACGCGCGGTTGACGCGCGTCAGCGATCCGCTCGCCGGCACCCAATTCGCTTTCTACGAAGTCGACGGCGCCATCGAGGCGATTTGCCCGTGGGGCAACCGCATGCGCTGCCATGCGCCCGACGAGGCGCGGTTTGGCTCCACAACGCTCGGCATGGCCTATGGCGAGTTCGAAATTCCGCGTGGCCGCGCCGAAAAGATCGCGCGTTTTTATACGCAGGTCATGGGCGCGGTCGCGAGCGTGGAGACCCACGCCGGCGACAAGCGCGCGCGCGTGTGCTGCGGCGAGAACCAGCATCTGGTTTTTCAGGAAACGGCCGACCCCAAACCGCATTGCGCCGATCATCACGTGCAAATCTACGTGGCCAATTTTTCCGCGCCTTACCAGCGCCTGACGCAGGCCGGCCTCAACCTTGAGGAATCGAGCCGGCATCAATACCGGTTCCTCGCCATTCCCGATGTCGAGACGAAGGAGACATTGTTTGTGCTCGACCACGAAGTGCGCGCGATGACGCACCCCATGTACGGACGCCCGCTCGTCAACCGCAATCCCTCGCAGACCGCGCGGGATTACCGCGCCGGGCACGACTTCCTCGCGTGGAAACGGGGGTAGGGCCGCCCTTGATCGCGCCGCCGCGCGGCTGCATAAGGCCGGGCAAACACGTCTCAGAATCCCCGGGAGCCGACCATGACCGACGCTGTGAAATCCGTCGCCGAAGATTATATCGCGGCCCTGCACGCCTGCGGCGTCACTCATGTGTTCTCCAATGGCGGCACCGACTTCGCCCCGCTGATCGAGGGCATCGTACAGATGCGCGCCAAGGGCCGGCCGACGCCGAATTTCGTCACCGTTCCCCATGAAAACGTCGCCACCGCCATGGCGCAGGGTTTCTGGAAAGTTTCCGGCAAGCCCGCCGCCGTCATGGTGCATGTCAACGTCGGCACCGCCAACACCGTCTGCGGCGTCATGAACGCGCAGCGCGACAACGTGCCGATGCTGCTCGCCGCCGGACGCACGCCCCTGACCGAGACCGGCCACGCGGGATCGCGCGATGTCGGCATTCACTGGGCGCAGGAGCAGTTCGATCAAGCGGGCATGCTGCGTGAAAACGTGAAGTGGGATTACGAGTTGCGCCACGGCCAGCCGATCAACACCCTCGTCAATCGCGCGCTCGACATCGCCATGAGCGAGCCCAAGGGTCCCGTCTATCTCACGCTGCCGCGCGAAGCGCTGGGCGACACCGGCATCGATCCCGGCCCCGCCATCCGCAAGCACCCCACTGGCGCCGCCGCCGCCGCGCCGGGCCTCGCCGCGCTTGAGCAGGCCGCCGAGTTGATCGCCGGGGCGCAATTCCCGCTGATCATCGCGGGCCGTTCGGGCAATTCGCCCGGCGCGTTCGAGGCTCTCGGCGCCCTCGCGCTCGATCACGCGATCGCCGTGACCAGCGGCCCGCACGCCAATATCGCTTCGGCCAATCCGATGAACCTCGGCGCCCTGTCGAAGCCGCTGCTCGAAGCCGCCGACGTCGTCATCGTGCTGGAATCCCCGGTGCCCTGGATTCCGCGCAACATGGGTCCCTCCGCCAACGCCAAGGTCGTCCATATCGCCCACGATCCGTTGTACCAGACGCATCCCATGCGGGGCTTTCAGATGGATTTGGCCATCGCTGGAGATCCCGGCGCGGCGCTGGCCATGCTGCGCGAAATGCTCAAGACGAAAATGAAGGGCAAGGAGGCCGTCACGGACGCGCGCCGCGCCCGCGTGCTCGACCTGCGCCGGAAAGGCGACGACGCCCGCAAAGCGCTGATCGAGAAGAT
>JANYDZ010000409.1 GCA_025363375.1 Hyphomicrobiales bacterium | reverse complement strand
CTCGCCCTGTGGCGGCACGCCCGCAAAGGCGGCTTTCGCGAGGTTTAAGGGAGGCCTTGGTCCGACAGACGCGGCTATCGCGGCGGCGGAAATTGCAGCGCGAAAGCGACGGTTTTCACGTCGTTATCCAGTCAAACGCTTTGTCAGTTCGGTTCTGAAAAGCGCGGGGTCGGAAATTGTGTCGGGACCCGCGAGGTAGCTTTCCCAGAGCTCATCGGCGGTTGTGTGGCTGTTGGCGGCAATCCATTTGATGAATTCGCCCCATGCGTTGCCAAGGCCTTCGTAAGGGCCTTGATAAACGGTTCGGACCGCCCTCATGGAAGGCCACCGCCCCGGAATGACGCGGCCACTCGCGACGACGGGCGTTCCAACGGCAACGCAGATTTCGAAATCCCAGATGTCGGGGACGATCTTATGGTGGTGAGTGAACCATCTGCCGGCCGGCGCGACTCCCTGAGCCGAGACTGTCGCCATAAGCTCGGAGACCCCGGGCCCCATCGCCGCCCGAATTTCCGCCTTCGGAATTTTAAGGGGGATGACAGCGGTGATCAGGGCCGCGGTTTGCAGGATTTCCGGCGTATCTAACATGGCGAAATCATAGCACAAATGCTCGCTCCGTCCAGTTTGGCTGGGAAGCGTCGTCTTCGCAGTACGGCGCGAAATTGAAATGTCGCGAAAAACCGAACCCGCCTTCCGGATTGGCACGCGCCTTGCGACGCATTAGTGTCGCCGTCAGGCCGGCCTTCAAACATCGGAACGGGGAACAGGAATGCGCAAATCAACTTTCAAACTGGCGCTGCTTTCAGCGCTTGCCTTCGGATTCGCCAGCGGCGCGTCCGCCGCCGAAAAGCTGAAGGTCGGCTTTGTGTACGTCGGCCCGGTCGGCGATTTTGGTTATTCCTATCAGCATGATCAAGGCCGGCAGGCCATGGCGAAGGCGCTGGGCGACGCGGTGGAAACGACCTTTCTGGAGAGCGTGCCGGAGAACGACAGCGAGCGCTCCATCGAGCAGCTCGCCCGCGCTGGCCACGGGCTGATCTTCACGACCTCCTTCGGCTTCATGGAACCGACGCTTAAAGTCGCGAAAAAGTTTCCGGCGCTGAAATTCGAACACGCCACAGGCTACAAGCGTTCGGAAAACGTCGCGACCTATTCGGCGAAGTTCCACGAAGGCCGCTACATCATCGGCCAGATCGCCGGCAAGATGACGAAGTCGAACATCGTCGGCTATGTCGCTTCTTTTCCAATCCCCGAAGTGGTCTCCGGCATCAATGCGTTCATGCTGGGCGCGCAATCGGTGAACCCCAACATCAAAATCAAGATTGTCTGGGCCAACACCTGGTTCGATCCAGGCAAAGAGGCGGACGCGGCGAAAGCACTGCTCGCCCAGGGAGCCGACATCATCACCCAGCACACCGATTCCGCCGCGCCGTTGCAGGAGGCCGAGAAGGCCGGCAAGTTCGGCTTTGGTCAAGCCTCGGACATGGCGCGTTTCGCGCCGAAAGCACAATTGACCTCCATCGTCGACGACTGGTCGGGCTATTACACAGACCGCGTGAAAGCTGCGATCGCCGGGACGTGGAAGCCGATCGACACCTGGGGCGGCATCGGCGCAAAAATGGTCAACATGGCCCCCTTCGCCAACATGCCTGACGACGTGAAGAAAATGGCGGAGGCGACCACCGCCGATATCGCCTCCGGAAAACTCAATCCGTTCAAATGCCCCGTCATGGATCAGAGCGGCAAGGCGGCCGACTGCAAGGGCGGCGCCGCGCTGTCGGACGAGCAGGTGCTCGGCATGAACTGGTATGTGAAAGGCATCGACGACAAGGTGCCGCAATAGGCTTATGTAGTATTGGCGGGCGCGTTCCATGGCGAATGCGCCCGCTCTTGAGGGACTCACATTCTGCCAGGCGCCCCATGCCCTCGCTTTTCGACCCGCTTGTTCTCGGCCCGCTCACCCTCCCCAACCGCGTCGTCATGGCCCCCATGACGCGTTCGCGCGCGGACGATGCCGGCGTCCCCGCGGATATTGTCGCGGAATATTATGCGCAGCGCGCCACAGCGGGATTGATCGTCTCGGAAGCGACCTGTGTTTCGCCGATGGCGAAAGGGTATTCGCGCATTCCCGGCCTGCATTCGCCGGCGCAGGTCGAGGGATGGCGCAAGGTGACGCAGGCGGTTCACGCCGGTGGCGGGCGGATCTTCGCTCAACTTTTCCACACGGGCCGCGTCGCGGTGCCGGCATTGCTGCCGGGGGGCGCGCAGCCGGTTGCGCCGTCGGCCATCGCCATCAATGGCAAGAATTACACGGATCTGGGCCCGATCGACTACGTCGTCCCGCGCGCGCTTGAGACCGATGAAGTCCCTGATGTCGCGGCCGAGTTTGGCGCCGCCGCCAAACACGCGCTTGAAGCGGGCTTTGACGGCGTCGAACTGCACGCGGCCTCGGGCTATCTCGCGCACCAGTTTCTCGACGCCTCGATCAATCAGCGCACAGACCGCTATGGCGGCTCCGTCGCCAACCGCATGCGGTTTTTACTGGAGGCCATCGATTCCATGATCGACGTCGCCGGGGCGGGGCGCGTCGGGATCAAGATTTCGCCGCGCATAAAATTCAACGATGTCGCGGAGCCCGACGCCGAGGTGGTCTATCCCGCTCTGGCGCGCGAACTCTCGGCGCGCAAGATCGCCTATCTCCACGGCGCCCATCAGGGCGGCTATGAAGTGCATGCCCACATGCGCCCGGCCTTCGGCGGGCTGTATTTCGCCGGCGCTGGATTCGACAAGGCAAAGGGCGAGGCGATGCTGGAAGCAGGCGCCTCCGACACCGTCGTTTTTGGCAAACATTTTATCGCCAACCCCGATTTGCCCCGACGAATGCGGGACAATATCGCGCTCGCCGAGGGCGATTCCAAAACCCATTACAGCAAGGGGCCCGCTGGCTATTGCGACTACCCCGCCGCGCCGCAAGTCTGAGCGCTGATAACGAAAAATTAACCGCGCCGGGCGAGGCTCGCCCCATGGTTATTCACACGCGGCTCCGCGCCATTTTGTTCCCGCTCGCGCTTTATGCGGTTTCCGGCGGCATCGGGAGCTATTTTGTCTGGCACGCCATGAATGGCGAGCGTGGAGAGAAGACCCGCATCGCCAACAAGGCGAAAATTCGCGCGCTGAACGAGGATCTCGCGGGGCTGCGCAAGGAGCGGGCGGACTGGGACCGGCGCGTCGCCATGATGCAAACGACGGCCGTCGACCGCGATCTCCTCGAGGAAGAGACGCGCCTGACGCTGGGACGCCTGCACAGGAACGAGCTGGTGATCCTGCTGCCGCCATCCGCGCCGCAATAGGCGGTCGCGGCGAATTCGACGGCAATAACCAAATATCAGTTATTTTTTGTCCGTAACTGATTTCCAGTTAATCCTATGAAGTTATTTATTTTCAATGTGTTAGACTCAGCGATCAAACTTCGCGCGAGGCTCGATTTTGCCCGCGGCTTAGGTTAGTTTGCCCCATAGGCGCCTTGGTTCGGCGCAACGATCCGGGGATATCCATGGCCAGCAGCGCGACGCTACGTTCCAAGCCTGCAACAGCAAAATCGACGGCCAAAGGGGCCAGTCCCGCGATACCCGAATTCACCCGGGACCAGGAAATGTCCGCATATAGGGACATGCTGCTGATCCGCCGTTTCGAGGAAAAAGCCGGTCAGCTCTACGGCATGGGTCTCATTGGCGGCTTCTGCCATCTTTACATCGGCCAGGAAGCCGTCGTCGTGGGCATGCAGATGGCCTCCAAAGACGGCGATCAGGTCATCACGGGATATCGCGACCACGGCCATATGCTCGCATGCGGCATGGAATCGCGCGGGGTCATGGCCGAACTCACAGGCCGCCAGGGCGGATATTCGCGTGGCAAAGGCGGCTCCATGCACATGTTCTCGAAAGAGAAGCATTTTTACGGCGGTCACGGCATCGTCGGCGGACAGGTCTCGCTCGGCACCGGCCTTGGATTCGCCAACAAATACCGGGGCAACAATTCGGTCGCCATGTCGTATTTCGGCGATGGCGCGGCCAACCAGGGCCAGGTCTACGAGAGTTTCAACATGGCGGAGTTGTGGAAGCTGCCCGTCGTCTACGTCATCGAGAACAACCGCTACGCCATGGGCACGGCGGTGAGCCGCGCTTCCGCGCAGACCGATTTTTCCAAACGCGGCGCCGCGCACGGCATCCCCGGCGAACAGGTCGACGGCATGGATGTGCGCGCGGTGAAAGCCGCCGGCGAAAAGGCGTTGGCCTGGGCGCGTTCGGGCAAAGGCCCCTACATTCTGGAAATGCAGACCTATCGGTATCGCGGCCATTCCATGTCCGACCCCGCGAAATATCGCTCCAAGGAAGAAGTCCAGAAGATGCGCGAGGAGCAGGACCCGATCGAACAGGTGCGCGCGCGCCTGCTGCGCAACAAGTTCGCCAGCGAGGACGATTTGAAAGCCATTGATGTGAAAGCGCGAGCTGTCGTCAACGACGCCGCCGAATTCGCCAGCCATGATCCCGAGCCCGATCCCTCGGAGCTCTGGACCGATATTACGCTCTAAGGGCAGGGACACATCATGGCCACCAACATTCTCATGCCCGCTTTGTCTCCGACCATGGAGCAGGGCAAGCTCTCAAAATGGCTGAAAAAAGTCGGCGACAAGGTCCGCTCCGGCGACGTGCTCGCCGAGATCGAAACTGACAAGGCGACGATGGAGGTCGAGGCCATCGATGAAGGCGTGCTGGGCAGCATCCTTGTGGCTGAAGGCACCGACAATGTCGCGGTCAACACCCCCATCGCGGTCATCGTCGCCGATGGCGAGGACGCCGGCGCCGCGCTTGCGCCCCAAACCACTGTTCCAAGAACCGCGGCTCCCGCCGTTTCCGCTCCCGCCGTCGTCACATCGGCCGCGCCGGCTCCTGTCTTCACGGCTCCCGCGTCAACGGAAATACCGGCGGGCACGCAGATGGTTTCCATGTCCGTTCGCGAAGCGCTTCGCGACGCCATGGCCGAGGAAATGCGCCGCGACGACACTGTTTTCGTCATGGGCGAAGAGGTCGCCGAATATCAGGGCGCGTACAAAGTCACCCAGGGCCTGTTGCAGGAGTTCGGGCCGCGCCGCGTTGTCGATACGCCCATTACAGAACATGGTTTCGCCGGCATCGGCGTCGGCGCGGCGATGACGGG
>JANYDZ010000369.1 GCA_025363375.1 Hyphomicrobiales bacterium | reverse complement strand
GTCTGCAAGCCGCCGTCGACTTCGCGCGTCACATCGACCAGACCATCGCCAATCGCCACTTTTGAAGCAAATGTTCCCTGCCCCCAGCCCAGCAAAGCGGAAGCCATCTGGCCGGTCTGATTGCAATCGTCGTCGATCGCTTGCTTTCCCAGAATAACGAGCCCGGGCTGTTCGGCTTCGGCGACGCGTTTGATGATCTTGGCGACAGCCAGCGGCTCAACCATCGCGTCGCACTTGACGAGAATGCCCCGATCGGCGCCCATAGCCAGCGCGGTTCGAATCGTTTCCGAGGCTTGCGCCGGCCCGATGGACAAGACAATCACTTCCGTTGCGTGGCCCGCCTCTTTCAAGCGCAACGCTTCCTCGACCGCAATTTCATCGAACGGATTCATCGACATTTTCACGTTGGCAAGCTCTACTCCGGAGCCGTCCGCCTTCACGCGGACCTTCACGTTGTAATCGACGACGCGTTTAACCGGCACAAGGATTTTCATTCGGCGCGCCCCCTCCGCAAAGTCGGCTCCATAGCACGATCGATTTGGTAATGATGGCTCCCGCCTTAGTCAATTGGAGCGTGGAGTTACGCCTCGCGTATCCCGAACAACGGAACTTCCTTTCGCCTGAACAGAGGCGTCAAGACGACGCCGATAACAAATCCCCCGACATGCGCCCAAAACCCAACGTTGGACGAGGTTTCGGCGAGAGCGGAAAAAACCTGCACGATGAACCAGAAGCCCAAACACCAGAGCGCCGGGATCCGCAATGGAATGTATTGCAGGATAAGACCGAACACCCGAACTTTCGGATAGAAGACGAGATAAGCGCCAATCACGCCCGCAATCGCGCCCGAAGCGCCGATGAGCGGCGCTTCTGACAATGGATTCATCGCCGCGTGGAAGAGCGCCGCGCCCGCCCCTGCGACCAGATAAAAGGCCAAAAACCGCGCGGAGCCCATCGCGTCTTCGACATTGTCTCCAAAAACCCACAAGAAAAGCATGTTCCCGGCGAGATGGAAGAGGCTTCCATGCAAAAAGATTCCCGTCATCAGCGTCAGCGGCGCCGGAACTATGGCGACGCCTTTTGCAAGAGACGCGTGATCGAACAAAACCGCGGGAATAACGCCTAACGCCAGATCAAGTTTTTCAAGATCGCCGAAAAAACCCGCCGACATGAGAACAAAGACAGCGGCGTTTGCCGCGACCAGCCCCCAGGTCGCCATCGGTCGGCGAAGAAACATCAGGGCGACGCCGTCATATAACGGGAGAAACATATGCAACACCGCCACATTCGCAAGTCACTGGAGCCGCGCGCAAAAATGGCGAAGCCGCTAACGGTTTTTACCGGGAACCCAAAGCACATCGGCGGCGCCGTTGTGATTGGCGTGCCGCGATGCGACAAACAGGAAGTCCGACAGGCGATTTACATATTTTAGCGCCGCGTCTCCCACGACTTCGCCTGGATTGCGAGCCAACTCCACAATAAGGCGCTCCGCGCGACGGGTAACCGTTCGCGCGAGATGCAAAGCCGCGGCTGCGGCTGAGCCGCCCGGCAAAACGAAAGATTTGAGGGGCCGCAGGTCCGCGTTGAGATCGTCGATCTCCCGCTCCAGGCGGTCAACCTGGGTCTGCACAATCCTCAACGGTTCGTAATCCAGCTTCTTGCCTGTATCGGGCGTACAGAGATCCGCGCCAAGATCGAACATGTCGTTCTGAATTCTGGCCAACATGTCGTCGAGTTTCGGCAGCGTCGGCAGCGTCGAAAGGCGCGCCAGGCCAATCGCGCAATTTGCTTCGTCCACCGTGCCAAATGCTTCCACCCGCAAGTCGAATTTCCACCGCCGCTCGCCGTTTCCCAACGCTGTATCGCCCGCGTCGCCAGTCCGCGTATAAATCCGATTCAATGTGACCATGATCGATTACCGTATCAGCCGCGAAACCAGACAATTCCGACGATAGCCAGAACCGCGACGAATTGCAGCCCCACCCTCCACCGCATCAAGCGCTGCGACAGATTGGGGCTCCCGTCGCGCATCATGTTGAACAAGCCCAGCAGCAGCGTCAGAAAAACCGCTCCAACAGCGACGCCAACGACGACGTTTGCACCCACATCCATGGCAAAATCACTCTGGTTGGCGCGGCATTAACGCATTGAGGAACGCTTTTGCGGCAAGCCTCGCGGCAAGCGCCGGATTGTTTCAATAACGCTTCAACAATCTCTCGAGATAGTCGAGTTCCTCGCGCGGCCTGAATTGCTCGCCAAGACGTTTCCGCAGTTCCTCCAACACACGTTGCGCCCTCTGCGCCGCCGGCACCCCCAACGGATCGTACAATTGGCGATTGTTGTCGCGCCTGTCGTGCGACTCGCGGCCCAAGGGGTCGGCGTTGGCGTTGGGTCTGGCTTCGCGCGGCTGTCCAACGCCCGGGTTGCCGGGGCCCGCTTGCTCGCCCTCGCCTGGCTGCTGGCCTTGCTGCTGCATTTGCTGCGCAAGCGCCTGGGCGCCTTTCCGCAGGCCTTCGATCGCGCGTCCCTCGGCATCGACCGCCTTGCCGCGGCCCTGTTCGCCCTTGCCGAGTTCCCCCTCAGCCTCCTTCATGGCCTCCTCGGCGTCTTCAAGGCCGTCCTGGCCTTTCATGCCGTTCTGCTTCATGCGATTTTTCAGATCCTCAAGCCGTTGACGCAATGCCTGTTGGCGTTGCTGCATCGCTTCCTTGTCGCCCTGACCGTTTTGCGCGTTCTGTTCATCGTCGCCGTCTTCCGGCTCGTCGTTCTGCTCGTCGCCCTGTTGCTGCTGCTGCTGTTGTCCTTGCCGATTATTTTGATTTTGCTGATTTTGTTGCCTTTGTCGCTGCGATTGTTGTTGCCTTTGCTGATTGCGCTGCGCGCGCTCGCGTTGCCGCTGTCCCTGCTGGAAAGTATCGTCGCGCAATTGCTGTTCTTCGCGCGTGAGTTGATCAAGCTCGTCGAGCGCGCGGTTCATCTCGCGCGACATCTGATTGTTGCGGTTGTTTTGAGGGCGCGCCGTTTGCAGGTTTTCAAGCATTTTCTGCAGCTGATCGAGCATGCGCTGAGCATCCGCCATGCCGCCATTTTTCATCATTTCTTCCATGCGGTCCAACATGGATTTCAGATCTTGCGACGTAATCGTGCGCGAATTATCGTTTTGAGAGCTGTCCTGCTGATCCTGATTGCGTTGATCCCGCTGAGCCTGTTGCGCAAGTTCGTTGAGAAATTTGTCCATTGCCGCGCGAAGCTGTTCCATCAACTTCTTCAATTCCTCGTCGGAAGCGCCGCGCTGCATGGCGTCGCGCAGTTGTTGCTGGGCCGCGCGAAGATCACGCTCTGCGTCGGACAATCCTCCATCTTCAACGCGCAGCGCCATCTCCCAAATGAGCTCCGCGACATCAATCAGATCAGCGTCTGTCTTCGCCCGGTCAAGGCGCAGCTTGATTGTGGACAGACCCAGATAAATGCTTGGCTCCACATTAAAGCGATCCGGCGCGACCAGCAGAGCTTCGAACGCGTTTTGAACGCGCTTGCGATCATCGGGCGCGAGCACGAGATTCCGGCGCTGTTCAACCAGCGCTTTGGCGAGCGGCTTCACGAATGGACGTTGGGGGAGCGTAACCTCGACAGAATCACTCTTCCCCTCGTTGCCGCCTTCGTCTCGAGCGCTGAGCGTCATGGCGACGCGCGCGCCCGCCCATGGATGTTCCGAGAGGTCGGCGGTGGTTTCGGCCTCGCCGAGCCCCCCCGGTCCAGCTGGAAGAGCAAGACCCATTTTCGGCGCATCCACGAGCGACCTTCCGTTCACAGGCCGCCCCGCGACAATTGGGCTTGCAAAATTGGCTTCCGCGCCAATAACGCCGTAATCATCATCTATCTTGTAACCAAGAGTGAGCGATCCCCGGAGATTGAGTTTGGGGCTGTCCTTCAACGAAATTGTAGGCGGCCGATCCGCCAGGGCTGTCAAATCATAGGCGGCGACGAGCGATCCAAAACGCTTCAAGACCAGTCGCGCGTCGCCACGCAGGACCAATCGCGTTTCCGAGTCATTCGAAACGGCAGGCCGCGCCTGGGACGCTTGTTTTGCTGTTTCTGTCCCTTCCTCGGCTTTCGGCGCGTGCAGGGCGCCTTCTATTTCAAGGCTCAAGTTGGCTGTGTCCGACGCTCGGATGACGACAATTGAGCCTGTCGGGGCCTGCACGCGTCGAGGAGAGACGGACTTTTGTTGCCCGGCGGCCTCATCGCGCAAATTCAAGACAATCGGCGGCTTTCCCGTATAGGCCGGCGGATCAATCCAGGCGTCGAGACGGTAACCCTGCGAAAGAGCGCCCGGCGTCCGCCAATCGAAAGCCGCGAGCAGTCGCGCGTACTTTTCCGGCCCGGCGATGAAGCCTGTTGCGGCGACCGCCAAAAGCGCCAATCCGCGAAAGGCATATCGATCCCGTTCGACCAGGCGAGGCGAAGGCGTGGCCACGCGCAGCGCCGCGGCCGTGCTTTCCACCCGTTTTCGATGCAGTTCCCAAAGCTTTCGGGTTGTTTCATCGCCACTTTCATTGGCAAGACTGTCATCGAGCGCCGTGGCTGGACGATGCAACAGCCCTGAATCGCGATCGAGGCGCGCGAGACTTTCCTTGCGCGTCGGGCGTCCAAATGGGAGAAAGCGGCCAATGACGCCAATAATCGCCGCGCCGAAAACAAGTACGCCGCCGATGCGGGCCCAACGCGGTGTTTCAAGCCACAACCCGAGGAACGACACCGCGAGAAAAACCGCGATTATCGTCAAAATGGTTGCTAAACCCGGCCATAGCCGTTCCCAGCCAATCGCCAGCCCGGCCCGAACCGCGAGTCGTTCCAAACGACCGGCTGCGGTGCTTTGAGATGTTTCAGCCGGTTCGCTCACGGGCCTCTCCTGAGATCGCCAAGCTTACCACGCTTCGCGGCGCTTTCCAGTCAGGAATTTGTGATGCTGATGTATGAAAGGGGCCTTATTCAGGCCTGAAATGTACGATCCAGTCAAGAAAATCCGAATAATTAACAAATAAATTTTGTATATTTCTGACTGGCGTCAAATCCATGCAGGCACGCTATCAAGGGCGATCAGTTCCTCAAAACTCCCTCTGCGTCGCACAATCGCCCATTCCGAACCATTGACGAGAACTTCAGGAACGAGCAGGCGGGAGTTATACGTGCCGGCCTGCACCGCTCCGTAGGCTCCGGCCGACATGACCGCCAAAAGGTCGCCCGGAACGACTTCGGCGATACGACGCGATGTCGCGAGGAAGTCGCCCGTTTCACACACCGGGCCGACAATATCCGCGATCATCATTTTGGCGCTGCGATCGCCTTGCCGCACCGGTTTAACATTGTGATGAGCGTCGTACAAAGTCGGCCTGATCAAATCGTTCATCGCGGCGTCGACTATGATGAAGTTTTTATTGGCGCCGCGCTTCACGTAGATAACCTGCGCAACCAGCACGCCGGCGTTGCCGACGATCAACCGCCCTGGTTCGAAAATGAGCGTGCAGGCCAGCGAATTCGCATGTTTTTTGACGATCGCGGCATAGCGTTCCGGATGATATCGATCCGGATCTTCTCCCTCTTTGTAGGGAATGCCGAGCCCCCCGCCAAGATCGACGTGATCAATTGCGTGTCCATCCGCGCGCAACTCGCGCACAAACGCCGCCAACAATCCAAAAGCCTCGTCGAAAGGTTCGAGATTCGTGATCTGGGACCCGATATGCATATCGACGCCCACAACCTCGATGCCGGAAAGAACCGCGGCCTCTGCGTAGACCGAACGCGCCAACGAAATCGGAATGCCGAATTTGTTTTCCGATTTTCCCGTCGCGATTTTGCGGTGCGTCTTCGCATCGACATCCGGATTAACGCGCAGAGCGACGCGCGCGCGCGTTCCCTTCGACGTCGCGATGGCCGAAAGCGCGCGCAGTTCCGGTTCGGATTCGATGTTGAAACACAGGATGTTTTCATCAAGCGCGCGGGCCATTTCCCGCGCCGTTTTGCCTACGCCGGAAAACGTAATTTTGTCGGCCGGAACGCCGGCGGTCCGCGCGCGCAGAAGCTCGCCCTCCGAAACGACGTCCATTCCCGCGCCGAGTCCCGCGAGCGTTTTCAGCACGGCCTGATTCGAATTTGCCTTCATCGCGTAGCAAACCAGCGACGGAATATCGGCAAAGGCGCCTGAAAAAACTTTATAATGCCGGATCAACGTCGCCGTCGAATAGCAATAAAAAGGCGTGCCCACCTCGCGCGCGAGACGCGTCAAATCCACGTCTTCGGCGTGCATGACGCCTTCGCGATAGTCAAAATGATGCATTTTGCGCGACCACGTCAGAGCAGGGGGTCGAGAATAAACGGGTCCTTCGGGGGCACAACATTGCGAACCCGCCGGGTTCCCTCCAACGCATCGGTCTGGCTGTCTTCCGCGCTCTTGGCCAATTCGCGCGCCTCCCGAGGACTGATGCCCGAATCAGGCGAAGGCTCCAGATTTCCGCGCCGTCCGCAGGCCGACATCCCGATTGTCGCGGCGAGGGCGGCAATGGCGGTGAGTCTGAAGTAGCAAAACGCGGGCAAACTGTGACTCCAATTCTGGGGCGACTATATTGAATATTCCTGGTCAGGCGAACCAGGCGATTGCGGCTGGAGCAATGACGATACCGCAATGAGTGCGTCATATCGACGCACTGAATTCTTTCGTTGCATGCGCTTCCCTGGCGAGCCGCGTCAACCAGCGCCTGGCTTGCGTCCTTACATTCGCTGGAGCCGTGCCGCCATAGCTGGTGCGGCTGCGGACGGACTTCTCGACTCCGAGCACGGAAAATACGTCATTGTTTATTTGTGGTTCGACGCCCTGCATATCCGCGAGAGTCAACTTGTCGAGGCCGACACGCCTTGATGAGGCGAGCTCAACCAGGGCGGCGCTGACATGATGCGCCTGCCTGAACGGCATGCCGAGACTGCGCACCAGCCAGTCCGCCAGGTCGGTCGCGGTGGAAAATCCAGCGCCGGCGGCGGTTTTCATACGTTTCTTGTCGATCGACATATCCCGCGCCATGCCGGTCATGGCGGCGATGCACAGCGAGAGAGACTGCAGCGCGTCGAATGCGCCTTCCTTGTCCTCCTGCATGTCTTTGGAATAGGCCAGCGGGAGCCCCTTCATCACGATCAATAAACCCGTCAAAGCGCCGATAATACGACCGGATTTTCCGCGCACAAGTTCGGCTGCGTCCGGGTTGCGCTTCTGCGGCATAATCGAAGATCCGGTCGTGAACCCGTCCGAAAGTCCAACAAACCCGAACTGAGGGGTCACCCAAAGTACGATTTCCTCGGCAAAACGCGACAAATGCACGGCGCAGATGGAAGCGGAAGACAGCGTCTCAAGGACAAAGTCCCGATCGGAGACGCTGTCGAGCGAATTGGCAGTCGGCCTCTCGAACCCGAGGGATTTTGCGGTTGCCTCCCGGTTGATCGGGAAGGATGTCCCCGCCAGCGCGGCC
>JANYDZ010000364.1 GCA_025363375.1 Hyphomicrobiales bacterium | reverse complement strand
ACGGGATTGTTGATCAGCGGCAACGCGCGGCCGAGAATGCAAATCTTCGCCTGTTTGGTGGAGCGCGCCAACGCGGCGGCGATGAGGTTGGGCGCCGGCTTCATTCCATAGGCGGTCTGATGATGCTCGTTGACGCAGACGCCGTCAAAGCCAAGCTGGTCGGCCAGCTCCAGCTCGCCGATGTAGCGCTCATAGAGCAGGCGGCCCTTCTCCGGATCAAAATTGTCGTTGGGCAGCGTCACCCACGCGGATTGATGTTTGTCGATCTCGGCCATATCGACGTCGCCGTAAGGCATAAGATGGAAAAAATAGACTTTCATCACCGCGCTCCGGTCGAGAAAGGTTGCGCGATCAACGCCGCGATCCGCCGGGCCGCGTCGGCGCCGCATTCCCATGGCACGGCATGGCCGCAACCCGCGTAAAGCAGGACTTCCGCGCGCAAAATTTCGCGCCTGAAAATGTCGGCGCAATCGGGCGGAACAACGCGGTCCTGTTCGCCCCACAGGATCAGGGTCGGCGCATGGATACGGTGCAGCCAGTGGGGCAGTTGCAGATTGGCGAAGCGCGGCGTCCAGCCAAGACGCGCCAGGCCCGTCCGGTTCTGCAGGACAATGTCGATATCTTCGCCCGCGCGCGCGGCGATTTCCTTTTCCGCCAGCGCGGCATCGTGAAATTGCGCGCGCAGCACGGCGTCGGGCGAGGGAATGAAGACATCGTCTTTCGGCGGCGTTGCCGATTGCACGCCCATGGGCGAGACCAGCGCGAGACTTGCAAACGGCGTCGCGTGGCGCACCGCCATTTCCGCCGCGATCCATCCGCCGATGCAATGGCCGACAAGGTGCAGGCGGTCGATTTTCAACGCTTCGACCAGATCGAGGCCAAACAGCGCCGCATCGGCGACGCTTGTCATCCATGGGGGAACGGCGGACCGCCCGAAGCCGGGAATTTCCGGCGCGATCACGCGGTGCGACCGCGCAAGCTCCATCAGCAGCGGGTCCGCGCGCGGCCCGTCCATGCCGTGCAGATAAAGCACCGGCGCGCCGCTCCCGGCCTCCAGCGCGCGAATTTTCGCGCCGCGCACATCGATTGTTGTTTCCCGCATCGCAGCCTCGTTTTGAGCACGTTAGCGTATGTCGCGGCGCTATTCCACGCGCAGCGCCCGGCCTTCAACCGCCGAGCGGCCCATGGCTTCCAGCACCGCGACGCCATGCACGGCGTCGGCGACCGGCACGGGAAAAGCCGCCCTGCCCTCAACCGCCGCCGCGAAGGCCTCCACCTCGGCGCGCTCGGCGTCGAGCGCGGGAAAGGTCATGTCCTCGCGTTCGCCCGTCGCGGGCTGAAATGTGAATTGCCGATCGCCCCGGATTTCCGCCCAGGCTTTCGTACCGAACACCTGAAAGCGGTAAAAATCGGGCGTCGCGCCAATGGCGGACAACAGCGCGCTCCGGCCGTCGGCGCTTTTCAGCAACACAGCCGCGACATCCGACAGCGCGTTGGGCGTGACGTCGCGCTGCGCCAGCGCATGCACTTCGGCGATCTCCCCCAGCGTATCGATGGTGAGGTAGAGCATGTGGTCCGCCAAACCTCCGGCGGGAGAATTGGCCGGATCCGCCTTCCAGTCGCCGGCCTGGACGCTTTTGTAACGGTCAACGCAGAAATTGCCCTCGGTGTGCAGCACCCGTCCGAGCGCGCCGCTCCGCAAACGCCGCCGCAGTTCCGCGACATTGGGAAAGAAACAGCGGTTGTATCCGAGCGCCAGAAGCGCGCCGGATTTCTCCGCGGCGCGTTGCAGCTCCCGCGCGTCGCGCAGGTTGAGCGCCAGGGGTTTCACCGCCAGCACCGGCTTGCCCGCCTCAAGCGCCGCGAGCGCGTGCGCCGCGTGCAGTTGGGCCGGGCCGCACGAAACGACGCCGCCAACGGCGGGATCGCGCAGGACGCCGGCGTAATCGGTCGTCACCGCGAGCCCGTGTTTGCGCGCGAACGCCTCGGCGGCTTCAGGTCGACGCACGACCGCCGCCGCGAACCGCGCCCACTCGGATTTGCCCTGTACGGATTCAATCAGTCGCCCGCCCCAGTTTCCCAACCCGATGATGGCAAGTTGCAGCACAGCGCTCTCCTGGATCAGTTTCGAGCAGCTATGCCGGAGCGCGGCTGTTTTGCAAGCGGCTTGACGCGGCCCTGCGAAGGCCGCGGACGTTTCTGTCTTCCGACATGGGGATCGCGCGCGCCTTCGCGACGACGCCCGGCGTTCCGCCCGAACGCGTCGCGGCCCTGCGCAAGGCGTTTCAGGACATGCTGCGCGATCCCGGGTTCATCGCCGACACGGCGAAAGCGCAGATGGAGATATTGCCTTCGACGGGCGAGGAAGCCCAGCGCGTCGCCGCGTCGATGCTAAATATGCCGCAGGGCCTGATCGCCACCGCGAAAAGGTTGATTGAAGGAAAGTGAAGCGGGGGTCCGCCCTCACAAATCCAGCACCAGCCGTTCGCTCTTCGACCCGGAGCAGCAGATCATCATGGTCTTGCCCGCGGCGCGTTCGGACGCCGTGAGAATCATGTCGCGATGATCGGGGAGCCCGGAGACGACCGGCGTTTCGCAGGCGCCGCAAACGCCCTCCTCGCACGAGGTCGTCACGTCGACGCCGGCCGCGCGCAGCATTTCCAGAATGGTTTTGCCTTGCGGCACGGCGATCTCGCGCTTCGAGCGGCGCAGTTCCACGACATAGCCGCCTTCGGCGGCGGCGCCTTCAACGGCGGTGAAATATTCCGCGTGCGCGTTTTCCCGCGGCAGCGCGGCCGTCGCGGCTTCGAAAGCCTTCAGCATCGGCGTTGGACCGCAGCAATAAAGATGCGCGTCCGCCGGCGCCGCCGCCGCTATGCCCGCGATGTCGAGAAATCGGCCGCCGTTTTCTTCGTCGAAATTGAAAACAACCTTGTCCGCGCCCTTCGCCTCCAGCGCTTTCAAGAACGCCGCTTCCCCGCGTGAACGACACGAATAATAAAGCCGCCACGCGCGGCCCAGCTGTTCCAGCCGCTCGATCATGCACATGATCGGCGTAACGCCGATGCCCCCGGCAAACAGGATTGTGAGCGCCGCGCCCTCGTTCAGCGGGAAATTGTTGCGCGGCCCGCCAATCTCGATCTCCATGCCGACGCGCAATTGATCGTGCATGTAAATCGAGCCGCCGCGGCTCGCCCGGTCGCGCTTCACGCCGACGACGTAGGTCCGCGGCGCGTCCCCGGCGCGCACTAGCGAATATTGCCGCGTCAATCCGCCGGGCAGATGCAGATCGACATGCGCGCCCGGCGCGGCGGCGGGCCAGGCGGCCCCGTCGAGCCGGCTGAACTCGTAGAGATTGGTTTCGCGCGCGGCGTAACGAATGGCTGTCAGGCGCGCTTTGATGAGGCCTTCCGGCATGGGGGCTCCGGTGCGGGGAATGCGATTTGGCCCCGCATAGACGAAACGCCGGCCCTACGGCAAGTGGGCTGGCGGCTTCGCGACCCACGGATGCCCGTCCAGCCCGCAAGCGTTGGAGCGCCTGATCGCGGCCAGCCGCCCTGGAAGTCCAAGGTCGTCCCGCGCGTCTGGACTTGCCGCGCGCGCCATGGTGAAATCAAAGCGCGAGTTGAAAAGCCCGGGCCGAACGCGCGTGATCAAATCGCGTCGCGCCGCGGGGGAGGAATGGATGAGGCAGCCGGCCCGATTTCCGTCGATCTTGCCTGCCGCGACGCTCCGCCCGATCGCGCCCGCTCAGGCTCAATCGCCTGTCGATTTGCACAAGGGTGAGACCGTCTTCCCGCCAATCGGCTCGCCGCCATAAAGCCGTGAAATCATTTTCAATACAGGAACAAGCAATGCTCACCGTCGCGCAAGCCATCGCCAAAACGCTGAAAGCCTACGGAACCGAAAAGTTCT
>JANYDZ010000363.1 GCA_025363375.1 Hyphomicrobiales bacterium | reverse complement strand
TTGCGGCGATGCAAGAGCGCTTTAAAAGCACTCTGAACCGGGAAATTGGTCGGAGTGAGAGGATTCGAACCTCCGACCCCCTCGTCCCGAACGAGGTGCGCTACCAGGCTGCGCTACACTCCGACTCTTCGGCGGCGCCGCTTGGGCACCCGTCGAATTCGATGCGCTTATAGACGCCGGTTCCGCGCGCGACAAGGGCTCATCTTGAAGCGGGCCGTCGCGCGCGGTTTGAGCCCGGTGCGCGCCCAATCGCTACTTATAAATCCTCTTCGCCAGCGCCAGTCCCTCTTCCTGCCTGTCCGGGTCCGTCGTGCCCATCAGCCTGGCGTTCGCGTAGGCGCGCGCGTCCGCCGGGATTTTGTCGCCAAGCCCTTCCCGCGTCGGCCCCATGCCGGTCTTCGCCCACATGAGCTGGACCTCTTCCGACATGAGGAAATCGATGTAGAGACGCGCCGCGTTCGGGTGTGGCGCGCTTCGCATCATGACGTTGCCGTAAAGCACGAATGGCGCGCCTTCGCTCGGGATGACCGCCTTCACCGGCAGGCCCTTCTGGTTGCCGATGTCGGAGAGGATATAGGGGATGTAAACCTGATATTCGCCGCGCGCCACGCGGCGCGGCCCCTCGCGAAGGTCGCGCGTCATCACCGGCTCGTTGGCGGCGAGCGCTTCGTGGAATTTTTCGCCAAGCCCCTGCGCCTGCCATTGCGCGAAAAACATGAGATAGCCGCCGCCGATGGCGCGCGTATCGTCGAGCAGAATCCTGCCCTTCCACCTGGGCAGTGAAAGGTCCGCCCAGGATTTGGGCTCATCCTCCGGCTTCACCGTCGCGGTGTTGACGAGAATGCCGTAGGGAATGGTCATCACCGGCGCGAAGAGCCCGTTGCTCGTCATGGCCGCGAATTTCGGCGACAGGCCCCTGGACATGGGCGTCGCCTCGTGCGGCACGTAGGTCTTGTCCTCGCGCGCAATGAGCCGCGCCTGCCCTTCCGACGTGTAGGTGATGTCGGCGATAAATCGATTGGCGCCCTGCTCCACGCGCGCGCGTTCGCGAATATCCGAGCCGCGCCCCTCCAGCATATTGACGGCGACGCCGTATTTCGCCGTGAACGCCTGCGTGATGGCCTTCAACGTGGGATCGCCGGCGAGCGCCGTGTACAGCACCAGTTCCTTCTCGGCTTTCGCGCTCGCGACGACTTTCTCCCACGCGGCGTCCTGCTGCGCGCGGGCGGGCGCAATGCCGAGAGCGATCAACGCGGCAAGCGCGGCGCGGCGAGTGCTTGAAAATCTGTCTTGCATGGCGGTTCCCTGAAGTTGTGCGCGCAAGTTAGCCGGCGCGGCGCTTTCGTCAACGCGTATTGCGGTCTTTTCCGCCGCCATCCCGGCGATCCAGATTGTCGCTCAGGCGCTTCTGCAGCGCGGCGACGTCGATCTGCCGCACGCTGCCGGAACCCGCCAGGTCGAGCGCGTGCGCCGCCGCCGCGCCCATCGCCATGCAAGGGCCCATGACGCGCACGCTGGAGAGCGCCGCAAGATCGGCGTCGATGCAGCGTCCCGCCGCGCAAATATTGTCGGCGTCTTCGGGAATGAGCGAGCCCAGGGGGATGTAATGCGCGTGCTCTTCGGGGAAAGTCTGCCACGCGTAGCCGGCGCCGGTGTCGTGCAACTCGACGGGCCACGCCGTGCGGCCGATGGCGTCGTGATGCCTGTGGCCGCGCCTGACCTCATCAAGGGTGAGCTGATGGCGCCCGACGATCCAGCGCGTCTGCCGGATCCCGGGCATGCCGTAGCCGCGCACATTCGCCTTGCCGAAACACGCGGGAAATTCCGCCATGAGAAATTTCACCGAAAGGTCCGCCTGCGCCTTGCCCTCAAGCGTCGCTTTTGACGCGGCGAGAGGCTCCAGCGGCGTCTGGGTATGCGTCATGTTGAGCACCGCGATATTGCGCCCGGGAATGACAAAGGAGACGCAATTGCGGCGCAGCAGGCCGTAGGAATCGCCCTTCTCCTGCATCTTCGCCGCGAGTTCCGCGCGCGTGGGATGCGCGGCCTCAACGATGCCTTCCAGCGCCACCATCTGCGTGCCGAACACCGGCACGCCCTCCGGTTCCCGGCACGCAAAGCCGCCCAGCCACGCCAGCGCCGCGTCGCCGGACGCATCGACAAAACCCGTGGCTTCGACAATCACATCGCCGTAGCGCGTCGCCAGTTCCAGCGCCGTCGCGCGGCGCCCGCAGCGCTGAACGCCGCGCATGACCGCGCCGAGAATCGTGACGATTCCCGCCTTGCGCACGCTCTCCTCGACCCAGCGCCCCAGCGCGATTTCGTCGTAGTAAACCACGGTCGTCACGGGACCGTGCCGGTAATGGAGCTTCTTTTCCATGCCGCCGAGGTCGCGCAGGATTTCGTCGGCGATCCCATGCGTAAATTGAAAGCCGTGATTGCCGTTGGAGAAGAGTCCGCAGAATGTGCCGATGATGGAATTTACCGCCTGCCCGCCCAGAACGGGGAGCGAATCCACCAGCACGACGCGCCGCCCCAGCCGCGCCGCCTCCAGAGCGGCGGACATGCCGGCGGCCCCCGAGCCGACGACGCAAATATCGCAGGCGACGCGCTGCGCGCTCGCGCGCGCGTCGCGACGCACAACGCGCGTGCCCGTGGCGACTTCTCCCGGCGTCTCGGGATTGGAATGTTCGGAACGCGCGAGGCCCATGGAAAATACCTGTGTCTTCAGGCGCCGGCGTGAAGCCGATGGCGCGCTCGGTCAGCCGCGCCGCCGCGCGCTTTCGCATTCCGCGATAAACGCCTACAAAGACGCTTCAGATGTATCGGGGAGGCTTTCATGTCCGCGCAATCCAGGCCGAAAATCCGGCATCTCGCCATCATTTCGCTCGACCCGGAACGTCTGGCGCGCTTCTATGAACAAACATTCGACATGACGCGGTTGCCGATGGACGAGCCGGGCGCGGCGGTGTTCGTGACGGATGGGTATATTACACTCGCGCTGTTGCCGAACAAGGCCGAAGGCAAGCCTTCCGGGCTCAATCATTTCGGCTTTCTGGTCGAGGATCAGGACGCGATCGCCGAACGCATGGTCGTCAATGGCGCCCGTGCGCCACGCCGGCGTCCCATCGACCGCGCGTTCGCGGAAACCCGCGGAACCGATCCCGATGGCAATATGTTCGACCTCTCGGTTCGTGGCTACGAAGTGAGCGAGGCGGCGGCGCGGGTTAGCAAGTCCGTCAAAGGCTGACGGCGCGGCGGCCCGGTCAGTTCGCGGACCGCCGCCAGGGACCCAGACGGGCCACGGCTTCCCGGGCAAAGGAATGATCGACGACGTTTTCAACCCTGACATCGGTCTCGATCAATCCCCGCGCCTTGAAGAAGGCGAAATCTTTCTCAAGGCCCGGCATGAACAGGCCGCCGTCGGGATTGACGCCATGGGGCCTGGCGCCGCGGATCACGTCTATATCCGCCTGGCCGGTGTATTTGGCGAGAATCGCAACGAGTTTTTCGCCCCGGTCGCCGGCGAATTTTCCATTGGCCAGGGCGTCGTTGTAAACACGCGCGGCCGCGATATAGGCGTTCATAAACCTTTGGCCGAGCCGTGGATTTTCCAGAATGCTCTTGCCATAATAAATCGCCGCGACCTGCATGTTCGGATAGACTTCGCCACAGGTCGCCCAGAGGCTCGCCGTGCCGCGCCGGATGAGAATTGAGGCGGAAGGTTCGGTCATGATAGAGGCGGGAAGCGCGCCGTTTTCGAACGCCGCGGCGAGTTGCGGGGGCGGCAGATAGACGCTTTCCACGTCGCTAAAGCCCAGACCGACCTGTTTCATGAATTCATTGGTGAGGCTTTCCCCGCTGCCGCCAGGCGAGATATTGCCAAATTTGCGGCCCTTCAGGTCGGCGAGCGTTCTCACCTCCCCGGTCTCGATCAGCGCCTTGCGCACCAGCAGCACAAGCGGCGAATATTCCGGGCTGGTCGCGGAGGCCTTGTCGGCCACGAGACGCAATTTGAGGCCGCGCCCGACCGCGTTGTAGAGGCCCGCCGTGGCGCCGCCGCCGCCAACGTCCAGACTCCCGGTTCCAAGCGGCGCGATCATTTCGGTTGTCGATCTGAACGGTATCAGTTCAACGTCGAGCCCGGCGGCGGCGAAGATGCCGGTTTCCAACGCGATGAAATAAGGCAGGTCGGCGGCGCTCTGGTTGACGCCAACCTTGATTCGGGCCGTCTGCGCGCGTGCCGACCGGGGAATGGCGCCTGGCGCCGCCGCAGCGAGGATCGTGACGCCGAACGTCCCGACACAGCTTCGCCGCGTCGGTCGGAAAATAGCTGTCACGCATCGTCTCCCTGTACGCAAGTCGGCGCGCAAGCCCAACGTTGAACCAAGCCTTGCATTGATCCAAGTCTAACGTTGAACAATTCGAATGCAATGAAGCGGCTGGCGCGCCGTTTCGACAGGGCGGCCGGTTCAGGCTGTTGGCGTCAACATGCCCCGCGCGGCCGATCGCGCGCCGCTTTTTTCCCCAACTGGATTTTCCGCTTTCGCCGAACCTGGCGATTTAGATAGCGTCAATCAAACAGGCTCGACACGCTTTCCTCGCGCGCCGTGCGGGCGATGGCTTCGCCGATCAGAGGGGCAATGGAAAGCACGCGGATGTTCTTCGAGGAACGCATGGCCTCCGTCGGTTGGATAGTATCGGTGACGACAAGCTCTTTTAGCTTGGAGGCCGACACCCGGGCGACGGCGCCGCCCGAAAGCACGCCGTGCGTGATGTAGGCGCGCACGTCGCGCGCGCCCTGCGCGAGCAAGGCTTCCGCCGCGTTGCAGAGCGTGCCGCCGGAATCGACGATGTCGTCGATGAGGATGCAGCTCTTGCCCTCGACGTCGCCAATAATGTTCATCACCTCGGATTCGCCGGCGCGCTCGCGGCGTTTGTCGACGATGGCCAGCGGCGCGTCGATGCGTTTGGCGATGGCGCGGGCGCGCACCACGCCGCCGACATCGGGCGACACCACCATGGCGTTCTTGTGATCGACCTTTTCCTTGATGTCGCGCACCATGGCGGGCGCGGCGAAAAGGTTGTCGGTGGGAATATCGAAAAACCCCTGGATCTGGCCGGCGTGCAGATCGACCGTCAGCACCCGGTCGGCGCCGGCGCGGGTAATCATATTGGCGACGAGTTTCGCCGAAATCGGCGTGCGCGGGCCCGGTTTGCGGTCCTGCCGCGCATAGCCGAAATACGGCACCACGGCGGTGATCCGGCGCGCCGAAGCCCGGCGCAACGCGTCCGACATGATGAGCAGTTCCATCAGATGGTCATTGGTCGGAAACGACGTCGACTGAATGATAAATGTATCCGCGCCCCGCACGTTTTCCTGAATTTCGACAAAAATTTCCATGTCCGCGAAGCGGCGCACCTGGCAGCGGCAGAGCGGCAGGCCGAGATAGGCGGCGATCGCGTCCGCAAGGGCGCGATTGGAATTGCCGGCCAGTATCTTCATCCCGTCGGCCATCCTCGATTCCCCTGATCCCAGCCAGTCGTTGGCCTCTTAGCAAGGTTGCTCTGGCGGAACAATACGGGACCGCGGGAGGGGAGGACAGTCCACAGGTCGATGGCGGTCGAGGCACGGTCGGCCCCGGGGATAGCGTTTCCCGGGGCTAGGAAGGCCACAGGAACGCATCAAGAACAGCCCCGCTACCCTCCTAGTCAAAAGGAATAAAAGCTCTGTACGGCCTCCTGAGGCTGATTAAAAGCCATCGAGCTTTTCCCCAGATACGTGCCCCCGGTTTCGAGGCAGGAGGGCGGCGCCAATATCAGCGCGGCGCGCCGTGTGGCGCGATGCGCGCGCAACGCAGGCCGCGTCTTTACACGCGGCGAAAGCGAAGCGCCCATGCCCCGAGCCCATGCCCGCAGCCCATGCCCGGAACTTGGACGCTCCCGCAAGCCCGTGTAAACAAACTGGAGCCGCAAGGGAGCCAACCGGCGTTCCTCCCAGCGCTTTCGCATCAGGAGGGCCCATGCTTCGTCTCGCCATTGCCGCCGCGCTTGCCCTCGCCTGCGGCGCGCCCGCCTTCGCGCAAGCCCCCGCCGGAAAAGTCACGATTGTCACTTCCTTCGCCAAGGATGTCACCGACCCCTACAAAAAGGCCTTCGAGAAGGCTTTCCCCGGCGTCAGCCTCGAAGTGCAGAACCGCAACACCAACGCCGCCGTAAAATTCATCGAGGAAACCAGAAGCGCCAATGCCACCGACCTCATGTGGGCCTCCGCCCCCGACGCTTTCGAAGTGTTGAAGGCCAAGGGACTGCTGATGAAATATCAGCTGAAAATCACCGGCCTGCCGGAAAAAGTCGGGTCCTACCCGATCAACGACCCCACGGGCGCCTATTTCGGCTTTGCCGCTTCCGGTTATGGCATGATGTGGAACGAGCGCTACGCGCGCGCCAACAAATTGCCTGAACCGAAGGAATGGAGCGACCTCGCCCAACCCGTCTTTTTCGATCACGTGGCGATTGCCGCGCCCTCGCGTTCGGGCACCACGCATCTGACGATTGAAACCATTCTGCAGGGCGAGGGTTGGGACAAGGGCTGGCGCGCCATCAAGGAGATCGGCGGCAATCTGCGGCAGGTGACCGACCGCAGCTTCGATGTGCCGGAGCAGGTGAATTCGGGTCAGGTCGGCGTTGGAATCGTCATCGATTTCTTCGCCTTCTCGTCGCAGGCGGCCGGCTTTCCCGTCAAATTCGTCTATCCCTCGGTGACAACCATCGTACCCGCCAATATCGGCATCGTGGCCAACCCGCCCAATCGCGCCGGCGCGGAAGCCTTCGTCGAGTTCCTGCTGTCGCCGACCGGTCAGGAAGTGTTGCTTGAACCCTCGATCCGCCGCTTGCCGGTGAACCCGGCGACCTATGCCAAAGCGCCGGCGGATTATCCCAATCCCTTCAAGGACGCGCGATTTGCGAAAATGATTTCCTTCAGCGCGGAGAAATCCGAAACGCGCAACGACGCCGTCGACACTTTGTTCGACCAGACCATCACCTTCCAGCTCGCGGGCCTGAAGGCCGCGACGAAGGCCATCCACGAGGCGACCGCCGCGCTGGCCAAAAAGGACAATGCGCAAGCGCGCGCGCTGCTTGCCGAAGCGCGCGACGCGATCGCCGCCACGCCCGTGACCGAAGCGCAGGCCGCCAGCGCCGAAGTGCGGGGCGCGTTCACCGGCGCCAAGGAAAAGACCGCGCGCCAGGCGGAGCTGGAACAGCGTTGGGCGGGCTTCGCCAAACAGCAATACGCGACGGCCCTGTCGAAAGCGGAAGCAGCGTTGAAACTCGCGCGATGAGCGCGGTCGTCGGGCCAGAGAAAATCTCCGCGCGCGGGAGCGCCGGCTTGCGCGCGGGCGAAGCCGCGCTTGGTCTTTCCATCGCCGCCTTTCTGCTTGTCTTCGTCATGTGGCCCGCGGCGAGTGTGGTCTACGTGGCCTTTACCGAAAAGGGCACCGGCGCGTTCACCCTCGTCAATTTCCATGATTTCGCCCGCACGGACCTGTTTGTGCGCTCGCTGTGGAATTCGCTCTACGTCGGCGCGATGACCGTGCTTTGGGCCTGCGTCATCGCCCTGCCGCTGGCCGTTCTGACCACCCGTTTTGAATTTCGCGGCGCCTTGCTCATCCAGACGCTCGGCTTCGTGCCGCTGATCATGCCGCCCTTCGTCGGCGCGGTTGCCCTGCAAATGCTTTTTGGACGCAACGGAACCATTAATCTTTTGCTGTCCGACTGGCTCGACGTCAAAATCCCCTTCATGGAGGGTTTGAACGGCGTCATTTTCGTCGAATCTCTGCATTATTTTCCCTTCATCCTGATCAATCTCTCCGCCAGTCTGCGCAACATCGACCGCTCCATGGAGGAGGCGGCGCAAAATCTCGGTTCCTCGGGCTTTCGTCTGTTGCGGCGCATTGTCCTGCCGCTCGCCATGCCCGGCTTTGCCGCCGGCGCGTCGCTCGTCTTCGTCAAGGTGTTCGACGATCTGGCGACGCCCCTGCTGCTCAACGTGAAGGACATGCTGGCGCCGCAGGCCTATCTTCGCGTCACCTCCATCGGCGTCGCCGATCCCATGGGCTACGTGATCGCCGTCGTGCTTGTGGCGCTCTCCGTCGGCTGCATGGCGCTGGCGGCGCTTGTCACGCGCGGCGCCGACTTTGCGACCGCGCAGCGCGGCGGCGGCGGCCTCGCGCGGCGCAAGATGCGCCGACTGGAGACCGTCATGGCCTATGCGCTTGTCACGTTCATACTGCTGCTCGTGCTTTCGCCGCACATTGGACTGCTGCTGCTGTCCTTCGCCACGATCTGGTCCTTCAGCCCCCTGCCCGACGCGTACACGACCGCCCATTACGCGCGCGTGTTTTCCCAGAGCGCGCTCTACGTCAAGAACACCATCCTCTACGCCTCGCTCGGCGGCCTCATCGACATCGTCGTCGGCACAGCCATCGCGTGGCTGGTTCTGCGCACAAAATTGCCGTTCCGTCATTGGCTCGACCGCGGCGCGACGGCGGCGCTTGCCATTCCCGGCGTGGTGCTGGGCATCGGCTATCTGCGCGCCTTCTACGATGTGCGCTTGCCCGGCGGCGTTCCCCTCGCGACCTTGTGGATCATGATCGTGCTCGCGGTCGCCGTGCGGCGCCTCCCCTACGCGTTGCGCGCGAGCTATGCGGCGCTTCAGCAAATCTCGACCTCGCTCGAAGAGGCGGCGGAAAACCTCGGCGCCACGCCGGGGCGCGCCCTGCGCCGGATCGTGTTGCCCTTGATGACCGGCGGCATCCTCGCGGGATTCGTCACTTCCTTCGCCACCGCGGCGGTCGAATTGTCGGCGACGCTGCTGTTGGTGCAATCGAACTCCGACGCGCCGCTGGCTTACGGCATCTACGTCTTCATGCAATCGCCGGCGGGACGCGGCGCCGGCGCGGCGCTCGGCGTGATCGCGGTCGTTATTGTTTGCGCCTGCGCGCTGGGCGCCCAATTCGCGATTGAGCGAAGCCAGACGGTCAAGGGAGATCCGCATTGAGCGCGCGCGCAAATCCCCCGGCTGCGCCCGGCCGGGCCGTCGACATCGAGATCGCCGGCGTCAATCTTTCCTACGGCGGCAATCACATTCTCAAGGGCGTCGACTTGCGCGTCGAGCCCGGCGAGTTGTTCGCTTTTCTGGGACCTTCGGGTTGCGGCAAGACCACGCTGCTGCGCCTGATCGCCGGGTTCAACGCGGCCGACACGGGCGTCGTAAAAATCGCCGGCAAGGACATCGGTCAACTGCCGCCGTGGAAGCGCGACGTGGGCATGGTGTTTCAATCCTACGCGCTCTGGCCGCACATGAGCGTGCGCCGCAATGTCGCCTTTGGACTGGAGGAGCGCCGCCTTCCGCGCCGCGACATCGCGCGCAGGACCGAAGCGGCGCTTGAACTCGTCGGCCTGTCCGCTTTCGGCGACAGAAAGCCCTCGCAACTCTCCGGCGGACAACAGCAGCGCGTCGCGCTGGCGCGCACCATCGCCGTCGAACCCAAGGTGCTGCTGCTCGACGAGCCGCTTTCCAACCTCGACGCGAAGATGCGCGTCGAGGTCCGTCATGAATTGCGCTCGCTACAGCAACGGCTGGGAATCACCACGATTTTTGTGACCCATGACCAGGAGGAAGCCAACGCCATCTGCGACCGCATCGCCGTGATGAACGAGGGAATCGTCCAGCAGGTCGGCGCTCCCATGGACATCTACGCCCATCCGGCAAATCTTTTCGTCGCGCGTTTTCTGGGCGCGGCGAATATCGTATCGGGAAAGATGATCGCGCGCGGCGGCGAACGCGCCTTCGACATTGGCGAAGGGGTGCTGCTGCCCGTCCCCAAAGACAAAATCATCGCCGAGGGCGCGAAATTCGTGTTTCGCCCGCAGGACGCGCTTTTGGGCGCCGGCGCGGATGGCGACATAGCCATTCCCGCGTTGATACGCGGCTGCGCCTTTCTGGGCTCCATCCTGCGCTATCGCCTCAAGATGGGCGCCGCCGACATCTTTGTGGACGCGCCCTTCCACGCCGGACACAAGCCTCTCGCCGCGGGCGAAGTCGCCGTTCTTTATCTGCCGGTGAACGCGGGTCGATGGCTGGCCGGTTAATTCTGGCGAAAGGCGCGCGCGCGCGCCGGCAATGGAGTCGATGGCGCGCCCGGCGCGCTTGTGGCGATCGCCGTCGCGGCAGGCGCGCCGCGCGCCGCGGCCTCGGCTTCCGGCGTGTTCGACAGAATCGCCGCAAGATCATCGGCGCTTTTGGCCGCCAGACTTGTCAGCGCTTGTTCGCTGGCGAGCGCCCAGGGATCGGCGGCGGCGCCTTTGACGACAATCGCGTCCTCGGTGCGCCGCACCCGGCGACGGGACCTGTCGAAGACATCCCAGACATAGGAAAAAGCCGTGCCGCCCTCGACGGCGGAAGCCGAGAGATAGCCGCGCACCAGATAGAGGGCGGTGGAAGCATCCGCGACCGCGACTTCGCGGCGCGCGGCTTCCGCGTTGGTTTTCTCCGAAAACCGCGCAACGACGAGGGACGGCGCACCCTCGACGGTGACAAAAGCCACGCTCGCGCCGGCAGGACTGACCCCCGGGCGCGCGACAAGACGCGGTTGCGCCGCCTGCGGCTCCAGAACGCCCGCGGTTTCATTGCAGCCGGCAAGGCCTGCGACGGCCAGAACCGCGCAAACGCCCGGCAGCGCAAGGCTGCGCCACGCCCGGATCAAACTCATGTGCAACGCCCTGAACCCTGAAACCCGGTTGGCTCCGGGACCTTGCCTTGAGGTAGCCGGAATCCTCCACAGGGTCCAGCCCGGCGCTCTACTGGATCACATAAGCTGTGCGCGCCCGGCTTTTCCGCAGATCGTAGGCGATCCAGATGCGCCCGGAACGGCGTATGGCACACAGCCAGCCGAAGGCGGCGGCAAGGCAGGCGATAGCGGAGGAAATGCAGTCTGATCCGGCAGCCGGGCCGCCCCGGCCATTTGGGCTGGCCATTCGCCGGATCGACCGCGCGCAATGTTGATGCGCCGGCGCCGCTGATCTGTTCAATCGCGGGCTTCGCGCCGCCTCGCGCCCGGCAGCCAGCGGCTGCATCGGCTTCGGCGCGCTCAGCCGCAATCGCAGGACCTTTGATCTAACGCAAAGACTTTTCGTCCGTCCGCCTCATTTTGGTTGCGTATTCCAATATGCGGAACGCTGTCTTGCATATCGGAACAATTGGTTATTTTGCCGAGGAGCGCAACATGCTGAGCAGGGAACAAAATGAACTCTTGACGCAGTCCGGGCCAGGTACGCCGATGGGCGACCTGTTTCGGTGCTACTGGTTGCCGGCCCTGCTGGCGGAAGAGCTCCCGGAAAACGATTGCCCGCCGGTGCGGGTCAAGATTCTTTCAGAACGATTGATTGCGTTCCGCGACACCGAAGGACGTTTCGGGCTCATTGACGAGTTTTGTCCGCATCGCGGCGCGTCATTGTGGTTCGGGCGCAACGAAGCGTGCGGCCTGCGTTGCCCCTATCACGGCTGGAAATTTGATTTCACCGGCCAATGTGTCGAAGTTCCCTCGGAGCCAATTGAGTCCGGCTACGCGAAGAAAATCAAATTGACGTCCTATCCCCTGGTGGAACGCGGAGGCGTGCTTTGGACCTATATGGGCCCCGCCGAAAAGCGCCCGCCCTTGCCGGAGTTTGAATTCGCTGTTGTCCCGCGCGAACAGAGTTTCGTCTCGAAGAGACTGCAGGAGTGCAATTGGCTCCAATCCATGGAGGGCGGCATCGATTCGAGCCACGTGTCCTGGCTGCACAGCGGCAACGTCAATTCAGACCCCCTGTTCAAAGGCGCCGGCGGCAACAAATACAATTTCGGCGATCTCGCGCCGGTGTTCGAGGTGGTCGAGGCGCCCGGCGGGCTGCTGATCGGAGCCCGGCGTTTGGCCGAAAACAATCAATATTACTGGCGCATCACGCCCTGGGTGATGCCATGTTTCACCGCGGTGCCGCCGCGCGGCGACCATCCCATGCACGGGCATTTCTGGATTCCCATCGACGACGAGCATTGTTGGGCATGGAGTTATGACTACCATCCCACGCGGGCGCTCACGAACATCGAACGCAAAGCCATGCAGGCGGGCAAAGGCGTCCACTGCGCTTATGTGCCGGGCACCTTCCGACCGCTCGCCAACAAGGACAATGATTACCTGATGGATCGACAGGCGCAGAAAGAGGGCCGCGAATACAGCGGCATCGCCGGCATCGCCGTCCAGGACGGATCGCTTCAGGAAAGCATGGGGCCGATTATCGACCGCACCAAGGAAAATCTCGTCGGCTGCGACAACGGCATCATCATGGCGCGGCACCGGTTGATGCGCGCGGCCAAGGCGCTTCGCGAAAAAGGCGCAATCCCCCCCGGAGTCAATCTGGAACATCAAAAAGTGCGCGCCGCCGCGACGTTGCTGCCGCGTGATCAGGCATTCAAGGAAGGCGCGAAGGAGGGATTGAAAGCCAGGCCGGGCGTCGGTCAGATAACGGTGTAGAGCGCAAGCGCGATACCCGTCCAACG
>JANYDZ010000349.1 GCA_025363375.1 Hyphomicrobiales bacterium | reverse complement strand
GGCCGCGCTGTTTCCCGCCTGGACCAACAAGACGCGTGTCCGCCACGCCTCCATCGAAGGCAAGCGCATGACTTTCGTCACCGAGCCGAATCCGGATGGATCGGTCAGCCATATTTACTGGGATCGCGTCTGACGGGAGGAGCGCATGGGGCGCCGGCTGCACGCGGCTTGTCTGCTCGCTTCATGCGCGGTCGCCTGGGCCGTTCCCGCCCGCGCCGCGGATCAATCCCTCGTCGACGCGGCGAAAAAGGAAGGCGCGGTGACCTGGTACACGACGCAGATCGTCAACCAGTTCGCCCGTCCCGCCGCCGAAATCTTCGAGAAGAAATACGGCGTCAAGGTCAATTACGCCCGTTCCGACGCCACCGACATCATCCTGCGTGTTTCCAACGAGGCCAAAGCCGGGCGCGCGCTGGCCGATGTATTCGACGGCACGTCCAGCGTGCCGGCCCTGAAAGCCGAAGGGCTCACAGCGAAATTCATCCCCGATTCGGCCAAACGCCTGCCCGCGCGCTTCATCGACGCCGAGGGTCAGTGGGTGGCCGGAAACTTCTATGTCCATCAGCCCATCTTCAATACCGAACTCATCAAACGCGGAACCGAACCGCGCAAATACGAGGATCTGCTGGATCCCAAATGGAAGGGCAGGATGAGCTGGTCCTCGCTCAATTCGAGCTCCAGCGCGCCGGGCTTCATCGGCATCGCGCTCGCGCACATGGGCGAGGAAAAGGGCATGGACTATCTGCGCAAACTCGCCGCGCAAAACATCACGCCCGTGAATTTCGCCGCGCGTCAGGTGGTGGACCAGGTGGTGGCCGGCGAATATCCCATGACCTTGCAGGCCTTCCACCATCACGCCGTCATCAGCGCCGCGCAGGGCGCGCCAGTGGAATGGATCCCTTTTGAACCGGCCATGGCCGTGCTGTCGGTGATCGCGGTCGCGAGAGACGCGCCGCACCCCAACGCGGCGCGGTTGTTCGTCGATTTTCTCATGTCCGAGGAAGGCCAGAAATTGTTGCGCGACAGCGACTATATCCCGGTCGATCCCGCGATTCCCGCGCGCGATCCAAAGCTGAAGCCGGAAACCGGCGGCTTCCGCGCCGTTTACCTGACGCCGGAGCAATTGCTGGCGGGATTGCCGAAATGGGCGGCCGTGTTCAGGGCGATCTTTCGCTAGGCGCTGATTTATCCGTATTGCGCATGATGGGCGCGGCGCAAACCGTCGGCGTGCGCGCGATGCTCGTTGAGCCATCACTCGAATGAAGCCCGTAATTGCCAGGCCCTGAACTTTGGTGCGGACGGCGGGGGTCGAACCCGCACGGGATAACCCGAGGGATTTTAAGTCCCTTGCGTCTACCAGTTTCGCCACGTCCGCATTGTCGGCAGGATTAGCCGCGCGGGCCTCCGCGCACAAGCGCGGCGCTTGTGGTTGGGTTCGCCGCCGCCTATCGTTCCGGAAAATGCAGGAGGAATATGCATGTCGAACGCCGATCCCGGGGGCAAAATATGTCTCGTCACCGGCGCCGGGACCGGGCTCGCCCGCGCCATGACGCTTGCCCTTGTGGAAGCCGGCGCGCAGGTGCTGGCCTGCGACATCGACGATAAAGGCCTCGCCGATACGCTCGCGATGGCCGCAGGCGCGCCGGGCCGCGCGCTGGCGCACCCGATCGACGTGTCCGATCTGGCGCAATGCGAGGCCGCCGTGGCGCGCGCCGTCGGTGAATTTGGCCGCATCGACGTGCTGGTCAATTGCGCGGGGCTCGGTCCCGTTTACATGCGCCGCAATTTCGTCGCCGAGCCGCTGCGCTTCTGGGACGCCGATCCCGCGCGCTGGCAACGCATGCTTGATGTCAACATTCGCGGGCCGTTTCTGTTGGCGCGCGCCGCCGCGCCAAAAATGCTGGCGCAAAAATGGGGCCGCATCGTCAACATCACCACGAGCTTCTCGACCATGATCCGGGCCGGCAACATGCCCTATGGGCAGACCAAATCCGCGCTGGAGGCGGGTTCGGCGAGTTGGGCCGGCGATCTCGAAAACACCGGCGTCACGTGCAATGTGCTGATTCCCGGCGGCGCGGCGGATACGACGATGATCCCTCTCGACGTCATGCCCGACCGCGGCAAACTGGTGCCGGCCGGCGCCATGGC
>JANYDZ010000285.1 GCA_025363375.1 Hyphomicrobiales bacterium | reverse complement strand
GCGAACCGCGGGGCCGCGCAAAGCGGCTATATGAACGGGTTTCAGCGCAACAACGCTGAATTTGGCAACTATCTTGGCGGCAACAACACTTTCGTCGATAGCCGCAATGGCCAACAACAGGTCTTGCAGCATACCCAGCCGGGGCAGCCTACCCACGATCCGCGCACCGGACAGACCTATGTCATGGATAATTTGGGCCAATACCATGTGCGCGGAAACGACGGTTATTGGTATCCCATGAATCCCATGCGTTAGCCGCGGCGGGAAGCTGACGAAGTCCCGCGGGTTTCCCACCGCTCAATTGCGATTATGCGACTGGCTTGTCGCCGTTGCCGAAATCCCCCTCCAGACCCGATATGCGCGGCAGATTGGCGATGAAGACGCGCACATCGCTTTTCGAGCGCAAGATGTGAATCGTGCGGTTGCGCCGTTCGCGCTCCACCGCGCCGATAATTTTCGGCAGGGATTCGGCGGGATATCGCAGCACCCGCGCAATCCGCGCCCAGAGCGAGCCGGAGCCGGCGCGGCAGGGTTTCTTGCCAGGCGCTCGCAGCCTGAGGCTTTTTCTCACCACGCGCGCGATGCAGCCGGACACCGGCGGATCCAGCCAGACGAACCAGTCCGCCCTTTGCATCGCGGGCTCCAGCGCGTCGAAATCAAAACCCTCGATGACCCAATCGCCGGCCGCGACGAGAGCCGTGACCTCGGCGCGCCTGTCCGGCGCGGATTTCGCGCTTTCGGCGGGCGGATCGACGAGGGGAAGCGCGAATTTTTGCGAAACGAGCGCGGCAAGTTCGCGCCGGCCGGAGCCGTGGTTGCCGACGACCAGCACACGTCGCGGCGGTTCGATTTCGAAGCGGCGCGGCATGTCCATGTCGTCTCCCGTTGCTAGAGGCGCGCCAGCCTCGCCGTTCGCAACCGCGCGAAATCGTCGCCAGCGTGGTGCGACGAGCGCGTCAGCGGCGACGCCGAAACCAGCAGAAATCCCTTGGCCCCGGCTATAGTTTCATAGGACTTGAACTCTTCCGGCGTCACAAAATTCATGACGGCATGGTGCTTTCGCGTCGGCTGCAGATATTGGCCGATCGTGAGGAAATCCACATCGGCGGAGCGCAGATCGTCCATCAATTGCAATACTTCTTCGCGACTTTCGCCGAGCCCGACCATGATCCCGGATTTGGTGAAGATTGTGGCGTCGAGCTCCTTTACCCGTTGCAGCAAACGAATGGAGTGGAAATAACGCGCGCCCGGACGCACCTTGAGATATTTCGAAGGGACCGTCTCAAGGTTGTGGTTGAATACATCGGGACGGGCCGCAACGACGCGCTCCAGCGCGCCTTCCTTGCGCAAAAAATCCGGCGTCAGAATTTCGATCGTGGCGCCGGGCGCGGCCGCGCGGATCGCCTCGATGGTTTGCACAAAGTGTCGGGCGCCGCCGTCGGCGAGGTCGTCGCGATCGACGGAGGTGATGACCACATGGCTCAGGCCGAGCCTGGCCACAGCGTCCCCCACCCTGCCCGGCTCGCCAGTGTCGAGTGGAGCGGGAAGCCCCGTGCGCACGTTGCAGAAGCTGCAAGCGCGCGTGCAGGTGTCGCCCATGATCATGAAGGTGGCGTGTTTCTTTTCCCAGCATTCGCCGATGTTGGGGCAGCCCGCCTCCTCGCATACAGTCACGAGGCCGTGCTGTTTGACGATGCGGTTGGTTTCCGCCCATCGCGGCGAGCCAGGCGCCTTGACCCTGATCCAGTCGGGCTTGCGCAGGACGGGCGTGTCGGGCCGATGCGCCTTCTCTGGATGGCGCGCTTTTTCCTGCGTCGCGCCTGTGAGAGCGCGGCGCGGGTCCTTGTCAATATCGAAGACGACGGCCATTGGCTCAGCTTAAATGCCTGGGCCTTTGCCCGGAGGGAATATCTGGTCGTTGCCGCGCGGCGGCAGATTGCGGATGGGATGCATCATCTGCCAGAGATACAGCACGATGCAGGACCCAACGAGCGCCGCGACGAAATGCATCACTGAGCCCCGCACGGACACGCCGACGACATCGGCCAGCGACGAGCCGAGCCACGAACCGACGATGCCGATGAGGATATTGGTCGGCAGCCAGTGGCGGGAGCCGACAATCATGCCGGCGATCCAGCCGGCGAAGCCTCCAACGATGATCAAACCGAACAGGCCCATGCCGGGCGTGCCCATAATGCCAAGGGGGGTATTCATGCGGGGCCTCCTGAAAACGCCGAAAATATACGACGCCAGTGTGGCAAATATTTTGCGCGGTGGGAAGGTGAAAAATCCCGCGCTCGTTATGGAGCCGCCTGTTCGCGTTTCGGGCACGCCCGCCTTCAGCGCAAGCCGTCAGGAAGCTTTGTGTGCTCGTCGATGATCGCGAGCGCGATCTGCTCGCGCGTGAGGTTGCGTGCGCCGGTGAGGTCGGCGCCCCTGAGGATCGTCCCCTCGAGAACGGTGTCCTTGAAGTTGGCGCCGCGAAAAATCGCGTTGGCGCAGTCGGCGCGGCTGAAATCGGCGCCTTCGAGGTCGGCGTTGCTGAGATCGGTACGGCGGATGAAGGCGCCGCTGAGATCAATGGGCCTCGCGTGCTTGGAACCGGGTCTTGCGTGGGTATTCATGGCCGGACCTCCGGGCGAACCAGAACGATATTCATTATCTCCCGCACATCCGCAGGTGGTTTACGATCACCGTAATCTACCGCATTTTCCGTCAAAAATACGGTCAGCAATTGAACCACCGGTTCCGACAGGTCGGAAAAATCGGTGCAAATCTGCCGCAATGTATATATGGCACCCAGCCGGACCTCAAGTTTTTCATCCTTCAATTGTCCCACGGCACGGTTGAACAATTCCGCCACGTGGTCGCGGCGCGTGACGTCGGCCTGGCGAATTTGAGCCTCCGCCTGTCGATTTGCCGCGGAGACCCTCTTCCACGCCAAAACAATGCCGATCGCACCTCCAAGAATGATCGCGTAGTTGCGAACAATCTCCGAAAGTTCACGATTAAGGACTATTTCATATAACCCGCTCCACCATTGCATTTGTCATCTCACATATGGATCACCTTCCCATAGGCGTCGAGCACGCTCTCGTGCATCATCTCCGACAGCGTCGGGTGCGGGAAGACCGCGTGCATCAGGTCTTCCTCTGTCGTTTCGAGATTCATCGCGATGACGAAACCCTGGATGAGTTCGGTCACTTCCGCGCCGATCATGTGCGCGCCCAGCAGTTTTCCCGTCTTCGCGTCAAAAATGGTTTTGACGAGGCCTTCAGGCTCGCCCAGCGCGATCGCCTTGCCGTTGCCCATGAAAGGGAAGCGGCCGATTTTCAGGGCAAAGCCCGCCTCTCTGGCTTTTGCTTCCGTCAGTCCGACGCTGGCAATTTGAGGGTGGCAATAGGTGCAGCCGGGTATCTTGAGCTTGTCCATGGCGTGGGTGGCCATGCCCTTGATCGTCTCGACGCAGATCACGCCTTCATGCTCGGCCTTGTGGGCGAGCATGGGCGGGCCCGCGACATCGCCGATGGCGTAGATGCCCGCGACATTGGTGCGGCCGAGACCGTCTGTTACAACGCAGCCGCGATCCATTTTCACCCCGAGCTTTTCAAGGCCGAGACCTTCGGTGTTGCAAACGACGCCGACGGCGGAAATCAGGCGGTCGCCTTTGATCGTCTGCTTGACGCCCTTTTCGTCCTCGATGGTGCAGGTGACGCCGTCGGCGCCCTTCTCGACCTTGGTGACCTTCGTCGAGGTCATGATTTTGATGCCGGCTTTCTCGAACTGCTTGCGGGCGAGCGCGGCGATCTCGGCGTCCTCGATGGGAAGAATTTGCGGCAGCACTTCGATGACCGTCAC
>JANYDZ010000268.1 GCA_025363375.1 Hyphomicrobiales bacterium | reverse complement strand
TATACGTGAGCACCACTCGCCGGCTCGCGGCCTTCGACCTGAGAACGGATAGGCTCGTCTGGCAAAAGGCCTATGACGCCGATTGCTGCGATCGCATGGCGGTCTCGCCAGATGGCAACACCCTTTACGTTCCCGCCTTCGGCCCCTCCAAATGGTACGTCGTCAACGCCCGTACGGGCGATGTCATCACGACGGTGAAAAAGAATGGCGAGGCGCACAACACGATCTTCTCGCCATCGGGCGAACGGGTCTATCTTGCATCTCTGCGCTCGCCGATGCTTACCGTGCTCGACGCGCGGACAAACCAGATTATTCGCGAGGTGGGTCCGTTCAGCAAGCAAATCCGTCCTTTCGTTATCAACGGCGCGGAGACGCTCGCCTTCGTCAGCGTCAATGATCTGCTTGGCGTGGGCGTCGGCGACCTCGCGACGGGAAAAGTACTTTACGAGGCGCCGGTCCCCGGTTTCGAGAAGGGCAAGCCGCGGGGACACGGCACGATCAGCCATGGCGTCGCGCTGACCCATGATGAAACCGAAATCTGGGTCGCGGACGGTCCGAACAAGCACGCGCATATCTTCGACGCGACAAACATGCCCCCGACTTACAAACAGAGCGTCGCGTTTCGCGACGAGGTCAGTTGGCTGACGTGCTCCATCGACGGAACATTGATCTATCCGTCGAGTGGCGAGGTCGTCGACATCGCCAGCAGGCGGGTCATCGCGGCGCTTGCCGACGAAAGGGGCCGGCCGGTCGAGACCGAAAAGATGCTGGAGGTCGATTTCACCGGCGACGAACCAGTCAAGGCGGGCGATCAGTTCTGCCTCGGAGAAAAGCGGTAAGCGATGGGGAATCGTCATCGCGTCACTGACGCTGGCGGACAATGACATTCAGGGAGGCGAACAATGATCTCATGGCAACGTCCCGAACCGCGCGTTTTCGCCCTGGTCCTTCTCGCTTTCATCGGCTTGATGGGACATGGATTCGCCGCGCGCGCGGCGGCCGACGATGCGCCATCGTCCTATGGCGTCGCGGCCAAGCGGCCGGTGCTCCAGGCCGCCTGTCGTTATTGCCCCTGGGGCGTGCTTGCCGATGTCGTGAAGAAGGCGATGGCCTCCTACGGCTACGACGTCGCCGTCTGCCACGCCTGTTCCGGCGAGGATGGCGCGCGCCTTGTTTCGCGAAGGATGACGCCGCCAGAAGTAACGGACCGGCAATTCGCGCAGGGCACGCCGCTGCAACCGCGAGCCCCGATCGATTTTGGCGTCACCAACGCCGAATATGTCGAACGGGCCTTCGCGGGCAAGGCCAGCTATACGCGCGACGGCCCGATGACCAATTTGCGGATGTTCGCCCGGATCGAGAGCCCGGCCTATCTCATGATCGCGGTCACGAAGTCGTCGGGCATCACCGACCTGCGCCAGATCGCGGAACGCAAGATGCCGGTCCGCGTCCTGGCGGGCGTCGCGGGCGGGCTCGGAAGCCTCGACGCGGTCCTCGACTATTTCGAGATCGATCGCCGCGACGTCGCCGCCTGGGGCGGCAAGATTCTCGCCGGCAACGCGCTTTTGCTCAATCCTGATTTCGATGTGATGCTGGGCGTCGGCGTGCTCGCCAACTACCCCGAGGGCGGCATGTGGTATCAGATGACGCAGCAGAAGGACCTTGTCTTTCTGCCGATCCCGGAGGGCCTTCGCCGCAAGCTCGTGGCGGAAACCGGCGCCATTCCGGTTGATTTGCCGTTTCGCTACATGCGTGGCGTCGGCGACGACCCCATCCCCACGGTGGGATATTCCGGCGTGATGATCTATGGCCGGGATGATCTGCCCGATTCCTTCGCCTATGACGTGGCGAGGGCGCTGGACGAGAAACGGGACCTGATCCGCTGGACGAACCAACCGTTTTCCCTTGACCCGTTGACGGTGGCCGATGGCGGCGGCGTGCCGCTGCATCCCGGCGTCGCCCGATATTACGGCGAACGCGGCTATCCGATGAAGGCGCCGAAAGTCGCGGGCAAATAGACGCGTGGAAAAGCGAGGTTCGGCTTACGCCAACCTGCGCAAGAACTTGTTCGATGACGTGGCTCAGTGGACGAAGAAGCGGTTTGCGAATTAGGAAACGCCAATGCAACAGGACCTGACATTTCTGAATCGTCGAAAATTCATCGCAGGAGCGGCGCTCGCCGGCGCAGCTTTTGCCAAAGACGGCGCGCGCGCGGCGGCTCCGCCGCCTCCCGGCCGGCTTTCCGAGCCGCTGGCGCAGCCCATGGAAAAAGGGTTTCACGTATGGGACGTGAAGCCGATCGATTATGTCGTCGATGAATACCTGATGTCAGGCGAGTCTCCTTTCTGGGAGCCGACGAGCGTGCTTGACACACCCGGCAATGTCGCAAGTTCGAAAGCGCCCTTCAATTATCTCCAGCACACACCCAATTCGGACCCGCGCAAGACGTTAGGAAGCGGCCCCTACACGACGCGCATTGTCGTCTATCGCCCGCGCGACATGACGAAGTTTTCAGGCGTAACCGTCGTTGAATTCATTCATACCGAAGACAACGGCTATCTCTATGTCTTCAACACGATCAGCAAGTTCTACGCATCGCGCGGAATCGCGGTCGTCGCATTGCAGCATCCCGAAAACTTCGCCGCCACGGCAAAAGCCGCGCCGGACCGTTACGGCGCGCTCTCCGTCAAGGACTTCACGCAACTGTGGGGCACGGCGCAGCAACTCGGCGCGCTGCTGAAATCGCCCGGCACGCCGCTGCGCGCCGCAACGCAGCGGCTCTATCTCACCGGCTATTCCTATACGGGAATGTGCACATCGACGTTCGCGAACTTCTTTCACGACCTGACCCGCGACGCACAGGGCAAGCCGATTTTCGACGGCTACCTGCCGCACGGGAACGAATATTATATCCAACCGCTCGACGTTCCCGTGATCCGCGTCAACTCGCAGGGCGATTTCAATTACTTCACCAACCAGTCCTACAATCCATTTGCTCGTGTGCCGGATTCGGACGACGCCTGGAATCGCACGCGCCGCTATGAAGTATCGGGCGCGCAACATGCGCCATTGCCGCGGCC
>JANYDZ010000262.1 GCA_025363375.1 Hyphomicrobiales bacterium | reverse complement strand
CGCCGCCGCAACTTGAACGACGCGCGGCAATGCGATAGCAGTGCGGCAGCGCAATATCCACTCCGGCCAGCCAGGCAATCCGGCCTGCACTTCGGCGGGACCAATGATGAAAGCTTAGCCATGACCGAGACCACAGGAACCTTCAAACTCGGCGACGCAAACGTCGATCTGCCCGTCAAGAAGGGCACAATCGGGCCGGATGTAATCGACATAGGCAAGCTTTACGACAAGATCGGCGCCTTCACTTTCGACCCCGGCTTTTTGTCAACCGCCGCATGTGAATCCAAGATCACGTATATCGACGGCGACAACGGCGTTTTGCTGCATCGCGGCGTCCCCATCGAGCAACTCGCGGAACACGGCGATTATCTCGAAACCTGCTATCTGCTGCTTTACGGGGAATTGCCGACCGCCGCGCAAAAAGCCGATTTCGACTACCGCATCACGCGCCACACGATGGTGCATGACCAGATGACGCGGTTTTTTCAGGGCTTCCGCCGCGACGCGCACCCCATGGCCGTCATGGTTGGCTGCGTTGGCGCGCTGGCCGCTTTCTACCACGATTCAACCGACATCACGGATCCCCAGCAGCGCATGGTCGCCTCCATGCGCATGATAGCGAAGATGCCGACGATCGCCGCGATGGCCTACAAATACAACGTGGGCCAGCCCTTCGTTTACCCGCAAAACGATCTCGGCTACGCCGCCAATTTCCTGCGCATGTGCTTTGCCGTCCCCTGCGAGGAATACAAAGTCAATCCGGTTCTGGCGCGCGCGCTCGACCGCATCTTCATCCTGCACGCCGATCACGAGCAGAACGCCTCGACATCGACAGTGCGTCTGGCTGGATCGACCGGCGCCAATCCCTTTGCCTGTATCGCCGCTGGCATCGCGGCGCTGTGGGGGCCCGCGCACGGCGGCGCCAACGAAATCTGTCTGCGCATGCTCATGGAGATCGGCACGGTTGACCGTATCCCGCATTACATAGCCAAGGCCAAGGACAAGAACGATCCGTTCAAACTCATGGGATTTGGCCATCGCGTTTACAAGAATTTCGATCCGCGCGCCAAAATCATGCACAAGACCTGCCATGAAGTTCTGGCGGAACTGGGCATCAAGGATGACCCGCTGCTCGATGTCGCGGTGGAGCTCGAGCGCATCGCGTTGCACGACGATTATTTCATCGAGCGCAAACTCTATCCGAACGTCGATTTCTATTCGGGCATCACCCTGCGCGCCATGGGCTTCCCGATGACCATGTTCACCGTGCTCTTCTCGGTCGCCCGCACCGTCGGCTGGATTTCCCAGTGGACGGAAATGATCCAGGATCCCGGCCAGAAGATCGGCCGCCCGCGCCAGCTTTACACGGGCTCCCCGCAGCGCGATTACACCGCGATCAGCAAGCGCTGAGGCGCAGCCGCCCTCACCTCGAAAAGGGGGCTGCGCGGCGCCTTTGCGCGCGGGTTCAGATTTTTGCGGTTCGCAATATCAACTCCGCCGCGCGCGAGCTCGGCGTCTCGCCCGCTGGCAACAGCATCGCGCTGTCCAGACGCGCGAACCCCGCCATCTGCGCTTCGCGTCTGGCGCCGCCTTGCACAAGCGGCGCAAGTTCGGCGACGAGCCGCTCAACCGTGCAGGCCTCCTGAATCAATTCGGGAACGACGTTTTCGCGCAACACCAGGTTGGGCAGAACGATCGAATGCACCGTGGCGAGACGGCCGACGATCGCCGCCTCGACGGGCGAGACCTTGTAGGCGACCACCATTGGAACCTGCGCCAGCGCCAATTCCAGCGTCACCGTTCCCGACGCGGCAAGGGCCGCGCGCGCGCGCCGAAAGGCCGCGAATTTCTCCGCTTCGCCGGTCACGATTCGTGGCTGTACGCGCCATGTCGCGGTTGCGGCGCGGATGTCAGGCGCAAGATGCGCGACGGCGGGAAGCGCAAAATCAGCTTCGCCGACCGCGCGCGCGATTGTCTCGACGGTTTTGCCAAACACATCCATCAGGCGCGTAATTTCGCTGCGCCGCGAACCCGGCAACACCAGGATCGTCGGCCTGCCTGACGCGCGCGCGCGCGCCTCCTCGTCGTTCGGACGCAATTCGCCAAGCCGTTCGATCAAGGGATGCCCCACGTAAGCGCATTGCGGCCCGCCCAGCCTTGCGTGCGCCTCCGGTTCAAACGGCAGCACCGCCAGCACGTGATCGACATAGGCGCGCATGTTTTTCGCGCGGCCCGGCCTCCAGGCCCAGACCGTTGGACTGACATAATCGACAACGGGCAGATCAGGCAGCTGCGCCCGCGCGCGGCGGGCCACGCGATGCGTGAAATCGGGACTGTCGATGATCACAAGCACATCGGGCCGCGCCGCGACAATGGCGTCCGCCGTCGCGCGAATGCGTTTCAGCAACGACGGCAGGCGCGCGACCACCGGCAGGAAACCCATTACGGCGATGTCGGAAATGGGAAACAGGCTTTTGAGCCCTTGCCCTGCCATGGCCTCGCCGCCGACGCCGGAAATGATCAGCCCGTCTCCCCGCTGCTTGCGCAGCGCCTGCATCAAACGCGCGCCAAGCTCGTCGCCGGATTTTTCGCCCGCGACCACGAACACATGGCGCGCGCGGGCGCCGTTCAAGCGGAGGCGTCCTTGACTTCGCGCGGCGTCACAATGGCGCGGTCGTTGCCGTCGCGGATGAAATCGAGGATTTCGTGGACCTGCGGATGGGTGGCGAATTCTTCCGCCACGTCCTCAACGCGCTCTTTCAACGTGCCTTCCGCCGCGAACAGCAGCCGATAGGCGCGGCGCAGATCATGAATCGCCTCGCGCGAAAAGCCGCGTCGCTTGAGGCCAACCAGATTGAGGCCCGCGAGATAGGCGCGATTGCCCAAAGCCATGCCGTAGGGAATGACGTCGTTCTCGACGCCCGCGAGGCCGCCGATAAAGGCGTGATCGCCGATGCGCACGAATTGATGCACCGCCGATCCGCCGCCCAGAATGACGAAATGGCCGACGCGCGTATGGCCCGCCAGCATGACGTTGTTTGACAGAATCACATCGTCGCCCATGCGGCAGTCGTGCGCGACGTGGGAATTGGCCAGAAACGTGCAACGCTCGCCGACCGACGTCATCATGCCGCCGCCTTCGGTGCCAGGGTTCATCGTGACCCCTTCGCGGATCAGACAATCGGCGCCTATTGAAAGGGTCGAGGACTCGCCGTGATATTTCAGGTCCTGAGGCTGATGACCAATCGAGGCGAACGGAAAGATACGCGTGCGCGCGCCAATCTGCGTGCGTCCCGCGACAGCGACGTGCGACACAAGTTCGACGCCGTCGGCAAGTTCGACATGCGCGCCCACATGACAGAACGGGCCCACAGTGACGCCCTCGCCGAGGCGAGCGCCTTTCTCCACTACCGCGGCGGGATGAATCAGGGTCGTCAAATCAGCGCCTCGCAATCCAGCTTGATCATCGCGCCTCAAGCGCCCGGCGCATTGTCCGAAACCAGCATGGCGCTGATTTCCGCCTCGCAGACGATAGCGCCATCGACTTTTGCCAGGCCCCTGTACCACCACATGTTGCGGCGACGGGTCATCTTTTTCATGTGGTATTCAACGCGGTCGCCGGGGATGACGGGCTTGCGGAATTTCACCTTGTCGATCGTCATGAAGTAAACGAGCTTGGGGGCCGCATTGCCGGCGAAACTGGCGCACATGGCGCCCGCCGTCTGCGCCATGCCCTCGATCAGCAGAACGCCGGGCATGACGGGAGCCGCGGGGAAATGGCCTTGAAACTGCGGTTCGTTGTAGCTGACGTTCTTGATGCCAATGCAAGATTGGTCGCCGTCAATCTCGATAATCTTGTCGACCAGCAGAAACGGATAGCGGTGCGGCAACGACTTCATCAATTGAAGTATGTCGAAGGATTCGAGCTTCCGGGGTGCTGCGTCTTCCATATCCATTCCTTCGAAATGCCGAAGCGCTACAAAAGCCCGACTTTACGATTTCGGCGCCTGATTCACGGCCGCATCGGGTTTGGCGTCGCCCTGACGCGCCAACAGTTTGTCCAGCGCGGCATAGCGGCGAAAGAAATCCCGCATGGGGATCGCCGGCGCCCCGCCCCAGCGCTCACCCGCCGGCACATCGCCCATGACGCCCGCCTGACCGGCGATCTGGGCGCCCGCGCCAACACGCAGATGCCCGGTAAATCCCGCCTGACCACCAATCGCGACAAAATCGCCTATATCGGTCGAACCGGAAATGCCCACCTGCGCAACGATAATACAGTGTCGCCCAATGGTCACATTATGCCCAATCTGCACCTGATTGTCGATCTTGGTGCCCTCGCCAACAATCGTATCGCGATTGGCGCCGCGATCAATGGTTGTATTGGCGCCGATTTCCACGTCGTTCTGAATAATGACGCGGCCGATCTGGGGGACTTTCAGGTGCCCGCCGGGACCCATGGCGAAGCCGAAACCGTCCTGGCCGATTCGAACGCCCGGATGCAGAATGACCCGATCGCCGATCAGCGCATGGCTCACCGTCGCGTTGGCGCCAATCGAGGAGGATCGCCCAATCCGCACGTCGGGGCCAATGACGGCATGGGCTCCCACTATTGTTCCCGCGCCAATGCAGGCGCGCGGGCCAATCACCGCGCCGGGATCGACGACGACGCCAGCCTCAAGCCGCGCCTCCGGATGGACATAGGCGCCGGGAGAAACGCCCGTGGAGCCGAACAGCGATGCCGGACTGGCCGCGTCCGGATAGAGGCGCGTCGCTACCTTGGCGAAGGCGCGATAGGGATCGGGCGTCACCAGAGCCACGACGTTGACCGGAGTCAGTTCCGCGTAACGGGGATTTACAATGCAGGCGGTGGCCCGGGTCGTCTTCAACGCATCGGCGTATTTTGGATTGTCTAGAAAAACGAGATCGCCGGGCATGCCCTGGTCGAGGGGCGCTAGACTGGTGATTTGCAGCCGGGTATCCGACCCTTCCGTCGCCTTGGCGCCGGTCCAGTCGATAATGTCGGCGAGGGTCGGCGAGACATCGCGGCGAAAGAAGCTTGATTCGCTCATGCGGCGTCGCCCGTGGACAGCGCCCGCCTCTGAACGGCATCGGATGCGCGGCAGCCATAGCTGGAGGAATGATCAATCAAATCGAAGGGTCCGCCCTGTTGCAAACAGCGGCTTCATCGACCGCCCGGCGCGGGAAGTCAAACCCGGTTACCAGCGAACTCGCGCCATGCGGGACTAGAATACCCGCCCGACGGGCTCAGCCAATCGGGCGCGGTTCTAGAAGCTCGAACCGCCAGAGAAGCGGAAGGCCTGCTTCACGTCGTATTTTCCTGCCGTCGTCGCGAAGGCATAATCGAAGCGGATTGGACCCAGCGGCGATGTCCAGAGGATGGAGGCGCCGATGGAGCTGCGGATTGTCCGGTCGTCAAAGGGAGTAATGCAACTCGCTTGTCCGCCATTCACGGTCGTCGACACGCCGTTCACCAATGAAGTGATTTGCGGAGCCGCGCGGCAGGCGGAACCGGCCGGCAATCCGACCAGCGTATCGTAATTGATGCGTCCCTTGTAGCCGAAGAGCGTGCCCGCATCGGCGAACAGGGCACCCTTCAGGCCAAGATCCTTCGGCAGTCCAAATATCGGAAACTGCATTTCAAGCGACCCGCCGATATATTGGCTGCCGCCCAAGCTCGCGCCCTTGTTGTTGGTCGTCAGGTCCGAAATGTCGCGCGGACCGATGCCGCTGGGCGCGAAGCCGCGCACGAGGCTGGGACCCAGATTGAAATTGTCGCTGATACGCAGCCGGTCGCCGCCCAGGGCGCGAATATCGCCCGCCTGCAATTTGGCGAAGCCGACAACATCGTCCCACACGGGATAATAATAACGCAGTTCGCCGGTTGTGCGCAGGAACCGCGTGCTGCCTCCGAGTCCGGCGACGTCCTGCCGCAATTCGGCATAGATGCCTTCTGTGGGGTTTTTATTGTTGTCAAGTGAGCTATATGACAGCGTGTAGCCTACGAGCGAAGTAATACGAGTGCCGGCAGCGTCCTTGACCGCCAGCGAAGCCTCGCCATTGCTCAGACAATTGTAGACCGCGTCCGCCTGGGTGGCGGCAGCCAATCCGTTGCCCGGGAAATTCGGATTGACGTAACCCACCTGCCCCACGCCGCCGGGAATGATACCCGTCGTGCAATCGTTGTACGGACGATCCAGCGTGTTCGGAATTTCGATCTTGGTCTGGTACAGCGAATAACGCGGCGAGAGGCTGATCTCATCCGTGATGGGGATGCCGAGCCGCAATGTTATGCCTGACGTCGTGCTGTCGTAGATCGAATATTGGTTGTTCTTGCTGGTCTTGGTGAAAATATCGAAGCCGGCCGACAGGCGATAATCCAGGAAATAGGGCTCCGTGAACGAGAACTCGACGCCCTTGGTCTTGGAGCCGCCGGTGAAGGCGAGCCGCGCGTATTGACCGCGTCCAAGGAAGTTCGATTCCGACACCGAGACTTCCGCGACGAACTTGTCGGTCGTCGAATAGCCGCCGGAGATGCCGAACGAACCCGTCGATTGATCTTCCACATCGACATTGACGACGACGCGGTCGGGCGCCGAGCCCGGTTCGTTGGTGACCTTCACTTTCTTGAAATAGCCGAGATTGTTCAGGCGCTTTTCCGCCTTGTCGATGAGGACCCGGTTATAGGCGTCGCCCTCGCCCACCGGGAATTCGCGGCGGATGACGTAATCGCGCGTGCGTGTATTGCCTCGCACGTTGATGCGCTCGATGTAAACGCGCGGGCCTTCCTCGACGACGAAGTTGAGATCGATCAGGCCGGTCGCGGGATCGCGGTCGCCGCGCGGGCGCGCCGAACTGAACGCATAGCCCTTGCGCGCGACTTCGCGGGTGACGCCTTCGATGGATTTTTCCACCAGGTCGCCATTGTAAACGTCGCCGCCCTTCAGGCGCACGGCGCGCTGCAAATCCTCGGGGTTCACATCGCGCAATTGCGTATCGACGCGCACATTGCCGACGCGGTACTGGCGGCCTTCATCGACCGAAATGGTGACGATATAGCCCTTGGCGCCGGCGTCATAACGGGCCTCGGCGCCGATGATGCGGAAATCGGCGTAACCGTTCTTCAGATAGAAGCGTCTGATGAGCTCCTGGTCCGACGAAATTTTATCGGGATCATAAACGTCGGTGTTCTTGAAGAACGAGAGATAATTCATTTCCGTCGTCTGCATGATGTTGCGCAGGCGATAGGCCGAATAGGCGGAATTGCCGACAAAGTTGATTTCGCGGACGCCGGTCTTGCTGCCTTCGTTGATGGTGAAAACCACATCCACGCGGCCGTTTGGCAGATCGACGGTGCGGGACGTCACGGTAGCGTCGCCGCGCCCGCCGCGGCGGTAGACATCGTTGATGCGCGCGATATCGGCCTGCACGGTTGAAGCATTGTAAGCGCCGCGCGAGCGCGACTGCACCTCGGAGGCCAGAACCTCGCTTTTGATCTTGCTGTTGCCTTCAAAGAAGACGCGGTTGATCTGATTGTTTTCCACTACGGTCACGACAATGCGGCTGCCGACGCGGCTGGTGCTCACATTTGAAAACAGGCCGGTGGCGTAGAGTTCCTTGACCGCCTGATTGACCCGGGCCGGATCTGTGCCGGCAAAGTAATTGCGAATCGTTTCCGCATCGACGCGCTGGCTGCCGCGCACTTCCACGTTTTGCGCGTAGGCAGCCGGCGCCATCAACACGGCCAGGCTTATGCTCGACAAAGCAATGAATCGGTGTGTGAATAACCTGGTAGCTTGCATATGAAAGCCGGTCTCCGTTCGTCCACACCGCCGGCTGCGCGCCGGTCCGCCCCACCGGGGGCACCTTCCCCGACGTTAGCGTTACCGAAATCTTCTACAAGGTTTACCGGATCGTGCAAATGCCCATTTGCCATCCCGACCGGTTTTTAGGCCCAAGTGGCGCTAAGGACACGATCCTTGGTCAATAAAGGATTACGATCTCAGCCCCCGCTGAGGTGCAAAATGTCGTTGAAGGTGGCGAACAGCATCAGCGCAACCACGAAAGCCAGACCGAAGCGGAAGCCGAGCTCCTGTACCCGCTCGCTCAGTGGTTTGCCCTTGATCGCTTCGAAGATGTAGTAGAGCAAATGCCCGCCATCCAGCAACGGGATCGGGAAGAGGTTGATCAGACCAATCGAAATGGACAGAATCGCCGCAAGATTAAGAAGCGCGACAAATCCGGCCTTGGCGACTTCGCCAGCGATATAGCCAGTGCCGATGGGTCCGGAAATCTGATTGGCCGATTCGCGGCCCATAAACAGGCCGCCGATATAATTGACCGTCCGTTCGCTGACATACCAGGTCTCGGAAACCGCAATGCCCACTGAATCGATCAGACCGTAGGACTGGATTCGCCAATCGTCGGGATTGGATGTGGCATTGAGGCCAATGAGCCCGACTTTGGTTTCGCCGAACGGGGTTTTGAGAACCCTCAGCTTGGGCGTGACATTAATCGTTACATCGCGCGCGCCCCGTTGCACCACGAAGGTCAGCGGCACGTCGGGTGAAGCCTGTACCGTACGCTGCATATCGCCCCAGCTGTCGATGGCTTTGCCGTCGATCGAAACGATGAGGTCGCCGGCCTGAAAACCTGCGGCTTCCGCCACTTCGCCGGCGCGGATGCCTTCGATGCGCGGGGCCAGGACGCCACGCCCATGGGTGTAGAAAACGCCCGAAAAAATCACGACGGCGAGAATGAAATTGGCAATTGGCCCCGCCGCGACAATGGCGGCGCGCTTCCAGACCGGCTGCGTAAAGAAGCTGATTCGCCGTTCTTCCTCTGATAGTTTGACCGTTGGGTCCCTTGCGGCGGCGCTGGCGGCGTTGGCGTCGCCATGAAACTTGACATAGCCGCCCAACGGAAGCGCCGCGACGCGCCAGCGCGTGCCCCTGCGATCCACAAAGGCGAACAACTCGGGGCCGAAGCCAAGCGAAAAGGCGTCAACCTTCACGCCGCACCAGCGTCCGACCATGAAATGTCCAAGTTCATGGAAGAACACGACGATGCTCAGAATAAAAATGAAAGGTATGACATACCAGACGAGCGACCACGCGTGTTCCAGAAAATACATATCTTTCCCCTCGAAAACGTCCGCCACCGCGGCACGTCAGGTCCATGGTTAGGATTTCGTTACCATGCCGGAACCGACGTGCCAGGCCAAGAGCCTGCGGGTCCTTTCTCTTGCAACATGGTCAACAGCGAGCGCCTCCGCAATGGTTTCTGGCTCCCGGCAATTGCCCCCGCCAAGGGCCTGCTCGCAGATATCGGCGACAATACGGGCAATGTCGTGGAACCCTATAGACTTATTCAAGAACGCCTCAACCGCGATCTCATTGGCTGCGTTGAGAACCGTTGGCAAACTGCCACCCGTCCGGAGCGCGTCCATCGCGACCATTAGAGCCGGAAATCTTGCAAAATCAGCACGTTCAAATGATAGGTTACCAATTTTCGCGAGGTCCAGCCTTGCCGCCTTTGTGACGATTCGCTCGGGCCATGCCAGACAATGCGCGATGGGCACGCGCATGTCGGGATTGGCGAGGCCCGCAATCACGGCCCCGTCCGCGAAGGTCACAAGGCCATGGACAATCGACTGCGGATGAACCAGTACGTCCAACCGGTCTGCAGAAACACCAAAAAGATGATAAGCTTCAATTAGTTCTAGGCCTTTGTTCATTAGCCCTGCGGAATCGATGGTCACCTTCGGTCCCATGGACCAGTTGGGATGGGCGAGGGCCTGCGCCGGGGTCGCTGCTTTGATCTGTTCGGCGCTCCAGGTCCGGAATGGACCGCCTGACGCGGTCAGGATCATCTGCTCGATGCTGGCAATATCCGCGCCGCCAAGCGCTTGAAAGATGGCGTTGTGCTCGCTGTCCATGGGCAGCAGCCGCGCTCCGGAGCGCTGCGCCGTGCGCATAAACGGCCCCCCGGCGCAAACAAGACACTCCTTGTTGGCAAGCGCGACCGTCTGTCCCTGCTCCAGCGCCGCGTGGGTTGGCTCGACGCCAGCGGCGCCTGCAATGGCGGCAATAACAAGGTCGGCCGCGCGCGACGCAGCTTCGATGACGGCCTGCGGTCCAGCCGCTGCCTCAACGCGCGCCGATCCAAGCGCCGCCTTCAGAGCACTGTAAGCGGTGGGATCGGCAATCGCCGCGAATCCGGCGCCGAGTTCGATCGCCATCCGCGCCAACGCTGCGGCGTCGCGTCCTCCAGCGACCGCGACAGTTTCGAAAGCTCCCGGCGGCGCATGTTTCAGAACATCGGCGGTCGTTCTCCCGATCGAGCCGGTCGCGCCCAGCAAAACGAGGCGGCGCGGCGCGCTATCCCGCGGGGTTCGAACCGTTTTCAGGGAGTCCTGCTCACTTATGCCGCTGGCTACCATCGCAGGATGCCAATGGCGATGGCGCCCGGATATTGCCGGAACGCCCCGACGAGCGCCACGAAAACCGCGGCGACCAGAAATCCGTCCAGCCGATCCATGAAGCCGCCATGACCTGGAATGAGCTGACTCGAATCCTTGACGCCGAAACGACGTTTCATAGAGGATTCAAAAAGGTCGCCCGCTTGCGAGATCACGGCGGTCGCAAGGCCGAGGGCGAAGAGCGCCGCCAGATTGTCTTGTGTCTCATTGTGAAAAACGCGCAAGGTTCCGATCCCCAGCAGCGCGCCGCAGAAGACGCCCGTCAGAAAGCCCGCCCAGGTTTTCTTGGGCGACACCCTGGGCCAGAGTTTCGGGCCGCCGATCAGACGCCCGCC
>JANYDZ010000231.1 GCA_025363375.1 Hyphomicrobiales bacterium | reverse complement strand
CAGCTGCGTGCCGCCGGCAACCAGACGCTTCAGCGCCGTCGGGTTCTGCATGTCGTAGCGCGCGGCCATCCAGCTGTTGGCGTTGGCCATCGCATTGGTGAGAATCGCCTGGTAGTTCTTCGGCAGCGAATTCCACTTTTCCAGGTTGGTGAAGGCGTGAACGGTCGGACCGCCTTCCCAGAAGCCCGGGTAGTAGTAGTATTTCGCGACCTTGGCGAAGCCGAGCTTTTCGTCGTCATACGGACCGACCCACTCGGCGGCGTCGATGGTGCCTTTTTCCAGCGCCGGATAGATGTCGCCGCCGGCAATGACCTGCGGCACGACGCCGAGTTTCTGCAGCACCGTGCCGGCGAACCCGCCAACGCGGAATTTCAGGCCGTTGAGATCGGCGACGGTCTTGATCTCCTTGCGGAACCAGCCGCCCATCTGGCAGCCGGTGTTGCCGCCGGGCAGCGCGTAGACATTATAGTCCTTGAGGAACTCGTTGAAGAGGTCGATGCCGCCGCCATAATACATCCAGGCGTCTTCCATGCGCGAATTCATGCCGAATGGCACGGCGGTCCCGAACGCGAAGGTCGGGTCCTTACCCCAGTAATAATACATGGCTGTGTGACAGGCCTCGACCGTGCCGTTCTGCACGGCGTCGAGCGCCTGGAGGGCGGGCACGATTTCGCCGCCGGCAAAGGACTGTATCTGGAAGCGGTTGTCGGTCATTTCCGCGACCGCCTTGGCGAAAGCTTCGGCGCCGCCGTAGATCGTGTCTAGCGATTTGGGGAAGCTCGACGTCATGCGCCAACGAATTTCCGGCGCGGATTGTGCGATAGCGGGCATGGCGACGGCGGCGGAGCCCATCGCGCCCAGCCCCGCGGCTTTGATGAACTGACGGCGTTTCACGGTCATGTCGAACTCCCCGGTGATTCAGGCCGCCCCTTCCGGCGGCGGGGGAATAAAGCCCGGTTGCGGGGGATTTGTCCATAGAACGATTGGGGGGAGGGGCGGACAAGGTTCATGTCGATGGGGGAGGGATCAGTCTTCGCCACGCTCGTTCATTGTCGGCTCCCGAGCGCCCGACTCGAATTTCAGACAGCCGTCATTTCCAACCTCGCCAGCCTTCGCGCAATGCGGGATACCGCCACGCATTCAGCCATGCTCCGGGCCGATCGACGTGGGCCGCGTTGGATCGGCGCTCCACGCCGATGGCGGCGAGGCCCGCGACAAGATGGGCGCAGCGCATCAATATCGGCCTAATTGCGTCCCACATAGCCCCGCAACAAATCCGCCATCCGCTCGGCGCTCGTCCCGTGTGGAATCAGCGTGCGGAATTTCCCGTCCGGCCCCATCAGATAGGTCAGCGAGGAATGATCGACGCCATACGATTTGGGATCATTGGCCGGCGTGTACTTCACCCTATGCACCTTGTAGGCGCGCACGGCTGTCGCGATCTCCGCCTCGCTGCCCGTGAGGCCAAGCAGGCGAGGGTGAAAACTCTCGACGTAGTCGCCCAATAGTTTCGCCGTGTCGCGCTCGGGATCGACGGTGATGAACAGGGGCTGGATTTTATCGGCGTCCTTGCCCAGCTTTTTCAACGCCGCGCCCAGCGTGAGCAAATCGTCGGGGCATACGTCGGGGCAGCGCGTATAGCCGAAATAAACCAACATGAATTGCCCGCGAAAATCCGTATCGCTGACGCGGCGGCCGTCGTGCGCGGCGAGCGTGAAGGGTCCGCCGAAACGCTCGGCGAGCGGGTCCGCCTGCTGGGCGCGCGAAGGCAGGGCGGCGCAGGCGAGCGCCAGCGCCAGGACTTCGCGCCGCGCAATCATTTCTTTTCCGGGGGAGGCGGCGCGAGTCCCTTGACGCCGTAAACGCCATCGGCGCCGATGACCTCTTTCACAACCTTGTCCTCGCGATACCATTCCTCGGCCTTGCCGTTCTTCGCCTGCCAGTCGATTTCGAAGGCAAGCGCGCGCGCCCAGGGTTGCTCCGCTTTCTCGCGAATGTTCTGGATCTGCACAATGTGAATGGCGGGGTTCTCGACGAGCAATCCATCAACTTGCACGCTTCTGCCGCAGAATGCGACGAGATCGCGCACCGGCCCGGCAAAATCCACCGGTCCTTTGACCACCGCGCGCAATTTGCCGTCGGCGGCGAGCAATCCCAGCTGGCGTTTGCCGTCGCCGCAATTGGGCGGGCAATCGCCCTTCAGCGTGCAGGCGATGTCGACAACGCGGCCCGTCAGTTCGACGACCTTCTCATGCTCGATGCCCCAGGCATCGGCGGCGCGGACCGGCGAAGCGGTCAGGGCGGCCATCACGACCGCGAAGTTGAACAAGCTTTTCATGGCTTAATTCCCGAAAGGTTGGATGCCGTTTTCGGCGTGAGTCATGTTCACGACGCCCTGATCGTCGAGCACCTTTGTCACGAAGAGATATTTCACGCCGTCGCGTTCGATCAGTTCGCCGTCGACGTTGACCTCGTGGCTCTGGATTTTCACATAGCGCGGATTGGCGGCGTTGGAATCCTGTTCCTCGATGCGCAGCACCATGTAATAGGCGCCGTCCTTCGTGCGGATGCTGACGGGAATTCCGCCAGCCGCGCACCAAACCGCGCATTGGTGATGCGCCGTGCCCTGAGCAAACATGATGCCGGTGACCGAGCACCAGGTGTCGACGAGTTCGCCCTTGACCTGCACGCGGGAGGATTGGGCGCGCGCCGGAAGCGCGAGGACCGCGCCGGCGAGCAGCGCGGCGATGGCGGATAGCGCGAAATTTCTCATGCGGTCCTCATGTTGCGAGACGAGACTTATACCGCAAGTTCTCCGCGGGAGGAGTGAAAAACGTGTGACCTTGCGCCGGCCCGTGTTCACGCCTCCGCGATAAATTTTTTAACCGCCGTGATCAATTCATCCGGCGCATAAAAGGGGATGTCGTGCATGGAATCCGCCGTCGCCCAGACGATTGCGGGGAAATCCTTGTTCAGCCGCGCCAGCACGTCGGGCGTGAACCGGTCGGATTTCAGGCCGCGCACGAAATACATGGGAACCTTCACCTTCGCCAGTTCCTCCCACACGTTGAGTTCGCGGCGCGGACGCGGTCCCTGAACATCCGCCGCGGGCGCGCCCACCGGCGTCGAATTGGAATAATCGGGATCGCGCTTGAGGCGGTAGCCCTCGGCGACCTTCGTCAGGGCCTGTTCGGCCCGCGCGCGATCCTTGGAAATGCGCGGGGGATTGGCGAGCTTCCCGAAACGTTCCATCGCCGCCTCGACGCTGGGGAAAATCACCGGCGGATTGTTGATCCCGCGGGGCCCCGGCTCGTCGCGGCCGAAAGCGCTGTCGACGACGATCAGTTTGGACAAATCATCGGGAAAATTCGAGGCGAAGGACACCGCAAGGCGCCCTGAAAACGAGTGTCCGAGGACAATCGGCTTGCGCCAGCCCAGATGTCCGAACAGCGCGCGCATATCGCCCATCATGGCGTCGACGGAATAGTTTTTCGACGGGCTCCAGCTTGATTCGCCAAAACCCCGCATGTCGAAGCTGACGACTTCGCGGTCGACGGCGACTTTTTCGGCCACGTTGATCCAGTCGAAGGAATCGAAATAATTCGCGCCGTGCATCATGACGATGGGCGTTTTTCCCGGCTTGCCGAACCCGCGGTAGAAAATCTGCGCGTCGCCGGAGGAAAAGCGCCCGTCGGCGCGCGCCATCGATGGCAGCGCCAGCGCGGCGAGGCCCGCCGTCGATTGCAGGACGTTGCGGCGGTTGATCATTGTTTCCTCCTTGTTCGTTGCAATGGCGATGATGCGTCAAAACGCGGCGCCGGTCACTGGTCGCTCAGTTGGCCTCGCAGCGCCAGGCCTGCGTTACGCTGCCGTATTCGGCCGAGCCGGTTCCCGAATAGACGGCGACGCGGCCATATTTGGCGCATTCTCTTTCCGCGATGCGGGGAAAAACCTCGGTTTTTTTGGTGTTTGGATAATATTTGAACAAAACGGCCCGGTCCCCCGCGCAGCCGGAACACGATAGAACAAGCGCTAGACCGACGAAATATCGCATGGGGGCTCCAGCCAGAAGGATTGTAGGGCGCAGTCCCGCGCCGACGCTCGAAATCTAGCTTTTATCCGGGGTCTGGCAAGGCCCGGCTTGAGGCCCGGCTTGAGGCCCGGGACCGGGCTTTTATTGAAGGCGCCCGTCGGAGAGGGGCGGGACGGCCCCGGATGGCCTTTGCGGGACCCAGGAAGGGCGTGAGAACGTATAGGAAATATTTTCGCCATTCCTTCTATAAAAAAGGAACATAAACTCTATTCGATCACCTGACGAGGTTTAAAAGCCATGGATGTGGGGTCGAGACCCTACGGCCAAAGTGTCTGGAGCGGGAAACCCGGCGCAGTTGTCAGTGCTTCGCCGGGCGCCATAGGCGGATTAGGCGCCAACCATCATTTGCGTCCATCGCTCGTGTCCCTGAACGTCGCGGCCATGGCGCAGCCCGGAGTCTATCTCGGCCGCGCGGACAGCTTTTCGACGCAACCGGGAAGCTCAATAATGACGGCACGCGCGGGTTTCTGCAGCAATTCATGCGGGCGTTCGGCGAATGGATTTTGGCGAACGCCAAAACCTGAATTGAGTTGTTGCATGCGTCACGACGGGCCGGCGACGCAAGCGCGGAGCCGCCGCGATGGAATTTCTTTCACCGGTTTGGCCGATGTCGTTTCATTGTTATCGTCTTCATTCGCCCTTGCCAAACAAGCGTCGCCCTATGCGCCACAATCCACGCGGCGCCTCTTCAACCACAGCCGCTCCGCCGTTCTCGCGGGTGAGGTGAATTTCGCGATCGTGGAAGCGCTTGAGACCGGGCCGGTGCGCGACGTGAAGCACCATGGAATTCGGCGCTTCTGCGCGCAGAAGCTCCATCATCCGCATTTGCCCTATTTCATCGAGCGCGGACGTCGGCTCATCCATGATGATGATATCCGGTTGCTTCAGGAGCACGCGGGCGAAGGCAAATCGTTGTTGTTCGCCGCCGGAAAGCACATTGGCCCAATTTTCATCGTCGTCGAGACGCTGTGTCAGCGGTTCCAGGCCGCAGGCGGCTAGCAGACGTTCGACGCGTTCTGGATCGGGCGGCGTGTCGTCTTGAGGATAGTTCAGCGCCTGGCGCAGGTTGCCAAGGGGTATGTAAGGCCGCTGGGGCATGAACGAGATGCGGGCGTCCTTCGGGCGCAGGATGCTGCCGCTGCCCCATGGCCACAGGCCCGCCATGGCGCGGATCAGCGTGCTTTTCCCCGTGCCCGAATCGCCGGTCACCAGAACCTTCTCGCCCCGCTCGACGCGCACATCGGCGTCCACGAGCATCAACGTGCCGTCGTGCTGGGTAATGCTAAGGCCGATCAGTCGAAGCGCGCCGTCATCGCTGAACCCTAGATCTATGGATTTCCCGCCCGACCTTTCGGAAAGCTTGTCGAGGCTGTCGAAGGAGGCGTCGAGCGCCGCGACGCGTCTGGCGGAGGCGAACCAGTCGGCCAAGCGCAGCGCATTGTCCGCAAGCCAGTTGAGCGCCATCTGTACTTGCACGAACGCGGCGGCGGCCTGCATGAGATCGCCAAGAGTCATTTCCCCGGCAAGGTATTTTGGCGCGCCGAGCAACAACGGGATCGCCGGCGCCAGCACATTGTTGCCATTGGAGAGGAAGAGCATTCGGGCTTGCGCGCCGATAACGGCGACCCAACGCAGGGCGACCTGGCCAAAGGTCGCATCGAGTTTGACGCGTTCATCGTCATCGCCGCCGATCAACGCGATCGTCTCGGCGTTTTCCCGAATGCGGGTGAGTTCGTAGCGAAAGTTCGCTTCAGCCGCGGCTTTAGCCTCTATGCGCGCCACCAGCGGACGCCCGAGCAACAACATGCCGAAGGATGTCAGAGCGGAATAAAGCACAGCGGCGATGACGAGATATCCAGGGATTGTCACGCCCAGCACCGTCAGGGAACCGCCGATCAGCCACAGCACGCCCACAAAGGAGACGGCGGCGAGCGCGGCGTTCATAACTCCCGCCGCAAAATCGACGAAAAGTTCTATGGCGAGGCGACCGTCTTCGGCTATGCGCGCTTCTGGATTGTCAACGAGGTCGAGGATGCTGAGCTGGTAGAAACGGCGACGCTCCATCCAACGCCGCGTGAGCGTCCGCGTCAGCCATTCGCGCCAACGCAATTGAAGGCGCATGCGCACTTGAAGCTGCGCGACGCCGACAACGGCGGAAATGACCGCAAGCGTCACGATGAGGACGATGCTGACAAGAATCAAATTTTGATCCTTGTTTTGCAGAGCGTCGAAGAAAAACTTGTTCCACCGGTTCACCGCGATAGCCGCAGCGAGATTCAGCAACAGACAAGCGAGCAAGCCCAGCGTGAACAGAATTGCTTTGCGCCGCGTTGGACCTGTCCAGAACCCCAGGGACAAGCGCGTGAAGCGGCGCAACAGCCGTGACGATGAGTTCATCCGGGCCGCGGGATCAGTCATCTTCGCCTTCGACTACGTATGCGAAACGATTGCCTGGGATGCGGCCGACGCGGCTCTTCGAGCGCCGGACATCGATCCGGTCATGGATCCCGCCGCGGATTATAGCCGTCCCGTTAGCAACAGCACGATCACGACGATCAGGACGATGCCAGCGCCGCCGCTCGGGAAATAGCCCCAGTTCGCGCTGTGCGGCCATGTCGGAAAGGCGCCGACGAGAAACAGAATCAGGATGATGAGAAGGATTGTGCCAAGACTCATGACAGTTGTTCCCAAGCGGCGCCGTGCCGGGCGCTGGAATTCAATATTCCGGCTATTTTGGCTTGTTGTCGGCATCGATCGCCGTCAGTTCTGATGCCAGAAATGTGGTTGCAATATGGTCACGTCGGCGCGCTAAAAGTAGTTGCGGAATCTACCTTTTCGCGCGCCTGTCGCGCCCGCCTGTCGCGCCCGCCTTGCCAAACCCGGGTCTTTGCCCTAATAAGCGCGCTTCTTGAACCGCCCGGCCAGTCAGGGCTGCCGTGGCGGTTCTTTTCGCTCAGTCCGATGCGAACTGGTCTGGCCCCCTGGGCCGGTCCAGCTTTACCACCCGAGGGCCTCGGCCCAGGAGATGAAAATGCCCAAGTTGAAGACCAAATCGAGCGCTAAAAAGCGCTTCAAGATCACTGGAACCGGCAAGGTGCTTTACGCCCAGGCCGGCAAGCGCCACGGCATGATCAAACGCACCAAGAAGCAGATCCGGAACCTGCGCGGCACCGCTGTTCTGTTCAAGACAGACGGCGACAACATCAAGAAGTACTTCCTGCCCAACGGCTGAAGTCCCGCCCTTCCAGACCCTTTTTGCCAGTTTCAGGAGATCATCATGGCCCGCGTAAAACGTGGCGTAACATCACACGCCAAGCACAAGAAAACCCTCGACGCCGCGAAAGGCTTTTACGGCCGCCGCAAGAACACAATCAGAGCCGCCAAGGCTGCCGTCGACAAGTCGATGCAGTACGCCTACCGCGACCGCAAGAACAAGAAGCGGACGTTTCGTTCGCTCTGGATCCAGCGCATCAACGCCGCTGTGCGCGAATTTGGCCTGACCTACAGCCGCTTCATCGACGGAATGGCCAAGGCGGGCATCGAGATCGACCGCAAGGTGCTCTCCGACATGGCCATCCACGAACCCGCCGCCTTCAAGGCCGTGGTCGAGAAGGCCAAGGGCGCGCTGCCCGCCCTCGCCGCCGCGTAAACCGCCGCCTTTTGTGGAGATTTTGAAAGGCCCGCTGGTTTCCGCGGGCCTTTCGCCGTTTGTCTCGCCTCAACCCTAATCCTCGACACATTACCCATCCCATGGCAAAAGCCGGCCACCCCATAAATGGCGCGCCAAACATGTCCGACCTGCAAACCCTCGAATCCCAAACCCTCGCCGCTGTCGCCGCCGCTGCGGATGAAGCGACGCTCGAGAACGTCCGCCTCGGCGCGCTTGGCAAGAAAGGGTCGATTTCCGCGTTGCTCTCGACGCTCGGCAAGATGTCGCCGGACGAGCGCAAGACCGCCGGCGCCGCCATCAACATTCTCAAGGACAAAGTCGGCGAGGCCCTGCGCGCCCGCCGCGCGCTGCTCAAGGACGCCGCGCTGGACGCGCGCCTGGCCACCGAGACCGTGGACGTGACGCTGCCCGTGCGAGCCGCCGCCGTAGAGACGGGCCGCATCCATCCGATCTCTCAGGTGATGGACGAACTTACCGCCATCTTCGCCGATCTCGGCTTCTCCATCGCCGAAGGGCCCGATGTCGAGAGCGACGATTACAACTTCACCAAGCTGAATTTTCCCGAGGGCCATCCCGCCCGCGAAATGCACGACACGTTTTTCTTCAATCCCGCCGCCGACGGCACGCGCAAATTGCTGCGCACGCACACCAGTCCCGTGCAGGTGCGCACCATGCTCAACGTCAAGCCGCCCATCCGCGTGATCTGTCCGGGCCGCACCTATCGTTGCGATTCCGATCAGACGCACACGCCGATGTTCCATCAGGTCGAGGGCCTGGTTGTCGACAAAAAGGCGCATCTTGGCCATCTCAAATGGATTTTGGAGGAAAGCTGCAAGGCGTTTTTCGAGGTTTCGAATGTGAAAATGCGGTTTCGCCCGTCGTTCTTTCCCTTCACGGAACCGTCGATGGAGGTCGATATTCAGTGCTCGCGCAAGGGCGGCGAAATCCGTTTTGGCGAAGGCGAGGATTGGCTCGAAATTCTCGGTTGCGGCATGGTGCACCCCAACGTGCTGCGCAATTGCGGCATCGATCCCGACGAATACCAGGGCTTCGCCTGGGGCATGGGCATCGACCGCATCGCCATGTTGAAATACGGAATGCCGGATTTAAGGCCTTTCTTTGAAGCCGACGTGCGGTGGTTGTCGCATTATGGGTTCAGGCCGTTGGATTTTCCGACTTTGGCGGGGGGGCTGTCGTCATGAAACTCACCCTCTCCTGGCTGAAAGACCATCTCGAAACCTCGGCCTCGCTCGGCGAGATCGTGGAAACCCTGACGCGCATCGGCCTCGAGGTCGAGCACGTCGAAAATCCCGCCGACAAGCTGAAGGATTTCGTCGTCGCTTATGTCGTCGAAGCAAAGCAGCATCCCAACGCCGACCGCCTGCGCGTGTGCATGGTCGATTACGGCGCCGGCGCGCCCATTCAGGTCGTCTGCGGCGCGCCCAACGCGCGCGCGGGCATGAAAGGCGTGTTCTCGCCCGTGGGCGCTTACATACCCTCGAAGAAAATCACGCTGGCGCAGGGAATCATTCGCGGCGTCGAGTCGAACGGCATGTTGTGCTCGGCCGCCGAGCTGGAACTCTCCGACGATCACGATGGCGTCATCGAATTGCCCGACGACGCGAAGGTCGGCCAGCGCTACGTCGATTTCGCCGGCCTCAATGAACCCGTGATCGACATCAACCTGACGCCAAACCGGCCCGACGCGGCCGGCATTCACGGCATCGCGCGCGACCTCGCCGCCGCGGGTCTTGGCAAGCTGAAGGAACATTCGATCAAGCATATCGAAGGCAAGTTCCCTTGCCCGGTGTCCGTGAAGCTGGATTTCACGCACGAAGACGCGCATCTCGCGCCGGCGTTCGCGCTGCGTCTCGTGCGCGGCGTCAAAAACGGTCCGTCGCCCGAATGGATGCGCAAGCGCCTGAAGGATATAGGCCTGCGTCCCATCAACGCGCTCGTCGACATCACCAATTACCTTGCCTTTGACCGCGCGCGGCCGCTGCATGTGTTCGACGCCGGGAAAGTCGCGGGCAATCTGGTCGTGCGCCGCGCCAGGGCGGGCGAAGAGGTGCTTGCGCTCGACGGCAAGACCTACAGGCTCGATACGGGCAACGTCGTCATCGCGGACGATCGAGGCGTTGAATCCATCGCCGGCATCATGGGCGGCGAACATTCGGGTTGCGATGAAACCACAACCGATGTGCTCATCGAAAGCGCGCTGTGGGATGCCGGCAACATCGCGCGTTCCGGCCGCGCCCTCGGCATCGTCACCGACGCGCGTTATCGATTTGAGCGCGGCGTCGATCCCGCCTTTTGCGTGCCGGGCGCGGAGCTTGCGACGCATCTCGTCATGCAATTCTGTGGCGGCGAACCCTCGCAGATTGTCGTCGCGGGCGCCATACCCGGGACCGAACGCGCCATCGAATTCCCTTTCAGCGAAGTCCGTCGTCTGACCGGCCTCGAACTCGAGACGTCGGAAATTTCGGGCATTCTCGAAAAGCTCGGTTTCGGCCTCATGGCCTGGGCCACCAATTCGGAACGCGTGCATGTGAAGATTCCCTCGTGGCGCCCCGATGTCGAGGGCAAAGCTGATCTCGTCGAGGAAATCGTGCGCATCGCAGGCATCAACCGCGTGGTTTCGACGCCGTTGCCGCGCGAGGAACAGGCGATCGCCAAACCCATCCTCACCTTGCTGCAAAAGCGCACGCGACAGGCGCGCCGCGCGCTGGCCTCGCGCGGTCTCGTCGAAGCCGTGACCTGGTCGTTCATTTCAAAGGAGCGCGCCACGCTCTTCGACGGCGGCGCGCCCGCTTTGTCCCTCGCCAATCCCATCGCCGCCGATCTCTCGGATATGCGTCCCTCGCTGCTGCCCGGCCTCGTGGCCGCCGCGCAACGCAACGCCGACCGCGGCCTTGGCGATGTCGCGCTGTTTGAAGTCGGACAGATTTTCAAAGGCGACGGCGAAAAGGATCAACGGGTCAACGCCGCCGGCGTCAGGCGCTGCGGCGCGCGGCCCTCGGGCGGCGGACGGCACTGGTCGGGCGTCGCCGGCAACGCGGATGTTTTCGACGCCAAGGCCGACGCTATGGCGCTGCTGGCGAGCCTCGGCGTCGCGACAGGCGGCCTGCAACTGAATTCGGGCGCGCCGGCCTGGTTCCATCCGGGTCGTTCAGGCACGCTGCGGTTCGGGCCGAAGAACATCGTGGGATGGTTTGGCGAGTTGCATCCGCGCGCCCTGGCCGCGCTCGATGCTTCGGGTCCCGTCGCCGCCTTTGAAATCGTGCTTGACGAACTGCCCGCGCCAAAAGCCCGGCCCACCAAGGTCAAGGGCAGGCTCGAACTCTCCGAGTTCATGCCGTTGGAGCGGGATTTCGCCTTCGTGGTGGACCGCGGCGTCAATGCCGCCGACATCCTGCGCGCCGCCCAGGGCGCCGAGCGAACGCTGATCGCGGACGCCAGCGTCTTCGACGTTTACGAGGGCGTCGGCATTCCCGACGGCAAGAAATCCGTCGCCATCGCGGTGACGCTCCAGCCGCGTGAAAAGACGATGACGGATGTCGATATCGAGGCGGTGGCGGCCAGGATTGTCGCCGAAGTCGGAAGGAAGACCGGCGCAACTCTGCGAGGCTGACGCGCGCATCGCTTGCCCAGCGCCGCCGGACCTTTATGGTCCGCGGCGGGATCGGAGAGAACATGGCGCGCATTTCGGGAATTTTGATCGGCCTTGCCGCCCTGGGCCTGGCGACATTCACCCAGGCGCAGACATGGCCTTCGCGCCCCATCCGCCTCATTGTCCCCAACGCTTCCGGCAGCGCGACGGACACGATGGCGCGCCTGCTCGCGAATGATCTGTCCAAAGCGCTCGGGCAGAACGTCTATGTCGAGAATGTGCTCGGCCCCTCGGGCATCACCGGCCATCAGACGGCCGCGAAAGCCGAACCGGACGGCCACACTTTGCTGTTCACCAACACGTCCGGCCTCGCCGGCAATCCCGTGACGTTCAAAACTTTGCCATACGATCCCGTCAGGGATTTCACCGCTGTCGCGATGGTCTGCAATCTCGGCCCCCAGATGGTCAGCGTGAACAAGGATACGCCCTACAAAAGCATGGCTGAGTTGATCGCCTATGGCAAAGCCAATCCGGGCAAGCTCTCCTACGCCGTCGACGCCACCGTCGGCGCCGCGATTTTCGCCGGGCGGCTCATCGCCCAGCGCGCGAAAATTGAAATGGCCGAGGTATCCTATCGCGGGGCCTCGCAAATGGCCCTCGACGCCGCGGCGGGCCGCGTGCCCGTGATGATCAGTTCCATCGCTGTCGCCAATCCCTTCCTGGAGACGGGTCAATTGCGAGCCCTCGCGGTGACTTCCGAGAGCCGGTTCCCCGGCTTGCCGGATTTGCCTTCCGTCAGCGAGGTTGTGCCCGGCGTGATTGTCGACGGCTGGTTCGTCGTGGTGGCGCCAAAAGGCGTTCCCGACGCCGTGGTGCGCCGCGTCAACAAGGAGATCGCGGTCTTTCTCGAAGGTCCGGATATTCAAAAGCGGTTGATCGCCATCGGGCTCGCGACCGCCGGCGCTGGAACGCCGGAGAGCACCGGCGCCTTCATCGCGCGACAACAGGAGCGTTGGCGGGTGTTCGCGAAGGAGCTGAATATCGAGCCGCAATAGGCGGGAGCGCGAACTTCGGTTGGCGCTAGAGCTGGCTCAAATATTCGCGCCGCTTGCCCGCGGCGGCGTCGCGAATGTTCGAACCATAGCGGCGCATTTCCTCGATTTCAGCGCTCGTCAGGCGGTTGCCGATCGATTCAACCGTGCTTTCGCGTGTGGAAACCCTCGTCCACCAGTCGCGCACGCGTGGTCGTTCCGCGATGAACACATCGAGCAAGGCCAGATAGTCGAGACGCGCGACATAGGGAACCATGTTGATGTCGCCGAGCGTATAGGCGTCGCAGGCAAGCCAGCCGCCGTTTTCCGCCAGCGCGGCGTCCATCGATTTGAACGCTTTTTCCCAATGACCGACGGCCTCAAACACAAAGGGACTTTCGACGCCCAGCTCATAGGTTGACATGAGCCGCGCGCGTTTGGCGGGATCGCCGACATTTCTGTAGCGGGCCTGCCGTTGCTCCTCCGTCATGCCTTGCATTTTGTGGCGAAAATGCGCGGAAAAACTGAGTTCGCGCGTCGCCTCGAAAATCTGCTCGTCGACGAGTTTGGACCACAGGCGCATGCGCGCGCGCAAATAAGGCGTCGCGGGCATCAAAGGATTTTGCGGAAACGTTTCGTCGAGATATTCGCAAATGAGCGAGGATTCGACGACGGCTCTGCCGTCGTGCACAAGCGTCGGCACGACGCCTTTCGGATTGAGCTTGAGATAGGCGGGATCGAATTGTTCGTTGGCGAAGAGGTTGACCGCGCGCATGTCGTAGGCGAGGCCCTTTTCATGCAGCGCGATGAACACCTTCTGGGTGCAGATGGAATTGCGGGCGGTATAGAGGCTTAACATGGCCGGCTTCCCTTCAAAACGTCGTGCGCTGCTTGATCGCCGCGCTCAAGGTGCCGTCGTCGAGATAATCGAGCTCGCCGCCGACAGGCACGCCGTGGGCAAGCCGCGTCACCTTGACGCCGAGATGCGCGACAAGATCGGTGATGTAATGGGCCGTCGTCTGGCCATCGACAGTGGCGTTGACCGCCAGAATGATTTCGCGCACGCCTTCTTCGCTCACGCGCGCGGCAAGCGTGCCGATGTTGATGTCTTTCGGCCCCACGCCGTCGAGCGGCGACAGCGCGCCGCCCAGCACATGATAACGCGCGCGAATGGCGCCGGAGCGCTCCAGCGCCCACAGATCCGCGACGGTCTCGACCACGACAAGCAACGCGGGTTCGCGGCGCGTATCGGCGCAGACGGTGCAGGGATCGACCGTGTCGACATTGCCGCAGGTCGAGCAGATCAGGATTTTTTCATGCGCCACGCGCATGGCGTCGGCCAGCGGGCCGAGAAGTTCCTCGCGTTTGCGGATGAGATGCAGCGCCGCGCGCCGCGCCGATCGCGGGCCAAGGCCCGGCAGGCGCGCGAGCAGTTGAATCAGACGTTCGATTTCCGGGCCGGCGACGCGGTCTGCCATTTGTGAAAAATCTCCGCCGGCGTATCAAAACGGCAATTTCATGCCCGGCGGCAGCGGAATGCCCGCCGTGACCGACTTCATCTTGTCTTCCATCATCCGCTCGGATTTTTTGCGCGCGTCTTCGTGCGCGGCGACGACGAGGTCTTCGACGATTTCTTTTTCTTCGGGCTTCATCAGCGAGGCGTCGATCGCGAGGCTCTTCATGACCCCTTTGCCCGTGAGCGTGACGCGCACGAGGCCGCCGCCCGATTGTCCTTCGATCTCCGTGCGCTCCATCTCCGCCTGCATGTCCTGCATGCGGCTTTGCATGGCTTGCGCCTGTTTCATCAGTCCCATGATGTCTTTCATGGCGGGGTTCTCCAAAAGCGCTTGCAAGCGAAGCGGCGTCCGGTTCGCGTTGAGACAACGCGTCCAGACAAAATGTTAAAGATCGTCTTCGGTGTAGAACTGGTCGGCGTAGCCGACCTCGTCGTTGCCGGCGTCCGGCGCCTCCGGCGCGATCAGCGCCGCTGTGGGCGCCGGCTCGGTCTCCGCCGCGCGGATGGCGACGATTTGCGCGCCGGGAAAACGTTCCAGCACGCTGCGCACCAGCGGTTCGGCGCGCACGCCAACGAGGCGCTCTTCCTCGCGGGCGTTGGCCTGTTCCTTGATCGTGGGCGCGCCCTCTTCGCGCGAGATGGCGACCATCCAGCGGATGCCGGTCCAATCCTGCAGGCGGCGCATCAAGGTTTGCGCAATCTGCGGCGAGGCGCCCTCGACGAGGGAAAAATCTATTCTGCCTTCCTCGAAGCTGAGCAGCCGCACGTCGCGCTCCAGCGCGACCTTGAGCTGAATATCGCGGTTGACCCCGGCGAGCGCCACCACATCCTCGAGGCTCGCCAGCCGCACGCGCGGTTGCGCCGCGCTCTGGGTTTGCGCCGCAGCCGAAGGCGCCGCGCTCTGCCGCTGCGCGCCGCCCGCCACGGAAGTCATCTGGCTCCGCGCGGGGGCTCCGCCTCCAGTGGAGGGCGCGCGAGCGGCGGGCGCGGCCTCGCCCGCGGGCGCGCTCAGGAGCCGTTTCAGCGCATCCTCCGGCGACGGCAAATCCGCCGCATGGGCAAGCCGCACCAGTATCATGTCCGCCGCCGCCAACGGGCGCGGGGAATCCTTCATTTCCTGCAGGCCTTTGATCAGGATCTGCCAGGAGCGCGTCAGCACAGGCAGGGTCAGCGCCCTGGCGAACGCGGAGCCACGCGAAAACTCCTCCTGCGTCAGCGCGGCGTCGCCGCGCATGTCCGGCACAACTTTGATGCGGGTGACAAGGTGAATGAACTCGGCGAGACCCGTCAACACATGGGCGGGATCGGCGCCCTTGTCGTATTGCTCTTTCAGAATGCCGAGCGCGCCGGCGATTTCGCCTTTCGTCACGGCTTCAAACAGATCGACAATGCTGCCGCGGTCGGCGCTGCCTATCATCCCGCGCAGGATATCGGCGGTGATCTTGTCTTCGCCCGCGTTGGCTCCTGTCGCGATGGCCTGATCGAGCAGGGACAACGCGTCGCGCACGGAACCTTCCGCCGCGCGCGCGACAATGGCGAGCGCGTCCGGTTCAACGGCGACGCCTTCTTTCGCGCAGATGCCGGAAAGATGCCTGATCATCATGTCGGCGTCGATGCGGCGCAGATCGAAACGTTGGCAGCGCGACAGGACGGTGACGGGAACCTTCTCGATTTCCGTCGTCGCGAAAAGGAACTTCACGTGCTCCGGCGGCTCTTCCAGCGTCTTCAGCAAGGCGTTGAACGCCTGTTTCGAGAGCATGTGCACTTCGTCGATGATGTAGACCTTGATGCGCGCCATCACGGGCTTGAATTGCGCGTTCTCGATGATTTCGCGCACATCTCCGACGCCCGTGTGCGAGGCCGCGTCCATCTCGATCACGTCGATGTGCCGGCTGTCGATGATCGCCTGGCAATGCGCGCCGAGCTCGGGCATGTCGATGGTTGGTTTGATCACGGCCGGGCGACCGCCCTTCGCGGGCAGTTCATAGTTGAAGGCGCGCGCCAGAATGCGGGCTGTCGTGGTTTTGCCGACGCCGCGCACGCCGGTGAGCATATAGGCCTGATGAATGCGGTCGAGATTGAAGGCGTTGGACAGCGTGCGCACCATCGCGTCCTGGCCGATGAGATCCTCGAAGCTCGCCGGGCGGTATTTGCGCGCCAGCACGCGATAGGCGCCTGAAGCGGCTTTCGGCGCCGGCTCTGGTCCCAGGTCGAGGCCCAGCGAAGGCGCTTCGACCCCGCCCAAGCCGGCAGTTTCCTGCTTGCGTTCGTCCGTCATGAGAGGCCCGGGGTGGCTTTGCGCCGCCGGAAGGAGCGCAAGGTGGGAGGCTGGACAGAGACCCGCCCGGTCTCGTTAGGGCTGCTTCCTTCCGGACCTGACCCGATTGGCGAGTGGAACGTCCACCGCCAACCTCCCGAGGCTTATTTGGACGAGGCGGAGGGGAAATGCAAGGGTGGGGTGGGGCGCGGCCTGTGCGAAGCCGGCGTCGAAATTCGCGTTTCGAATCAGAGGAACCAGATGAACGCCATTCCCCTCATTGTGGTCGCCGCGCTGTCTCTCACCGCGTTCTCCGGCCGCGCCACGCCCGTTCAAGCGCAGGCATGGCCGGAAAAGCGCGTCACGTTGATGGTCGGCTTCCCCGAGGGCGGGCCCAACGACATACTCGGACGGCTTGTCGCCACAGCGCTTTCCAACCGGCTCGGTCAACGCTTCGAAGTGGTCAACAGGCCGGGCGCGTCGGGCAATATCGCCACCGAGGCGGTGACGAAGGCGCAGCCCGATGGCCATACGCTGCTGCTCATTGGCCCGGCGAACGCCATCACCAGTTCGCAGCCCGCCCTTTGGCCGTTTGATTTCCGCAAGGACATCATTCCGGTCGCGGGCGTCACGCGCGAGGCGTTGGTGATGGTCGTACATCCCGACGTTCCCGCGCGGTCGGTCGCGGAATTCGTCGCGCTGGCGAAAGCCAATCCGGGCGCATACACGATGGCGTCGACCGGCAACGGCAGTTCGCCGCATGTATCGGGCCTGCTGTTCAACAAGATGACCGGTCTCAACCTGCCGATCACGCATTTCGCCGGCGGCGGGCCGGCCTTGCGCGGCTTGATCGCGGGGCAAACGCAAATGATGTTCGAGCCCATGTCCGCCTCCATTGAACCGGTGAAATCCGGCAAGTTGCGCGCCCTCGCCGTCACGACCCTTGCGCGGGCGCCCGCCTTGCCGAATGTGCCTGCCCTTGCCGACGCGGTGCCCGGTTACGAAGCCAGCGCCGTGACCGGAATTGGCGTTCCCGCCGGCACGCCCGCGGCGCTCGTCGAGACAATGAACAGGGACATCAACGCGACGCTCGCCGACCCGAAAGTGGCTTTGCAACTCGCGGAGACCGGAGGGACTTTGCTGACGGGTTCGCAGGCGGATTTCGCCCGGCTGGTGGCGAGTGAAATCGAAAAGTGGAGCGGCGTCGTGAAAGCCGCGGGCGTGACCCTGAACTGATCGGCTTTAAAATTCTTGTTGGCGACAGGTGGATTGAACGCCGATCGGAAAAATCGAGGCGCAAAATGCAAAGGTTCAACGCGATGTTCTGGTATGCGACGGCGCCCCGGGCGTCCGCGCCGCGGCGCCTCATGCGCGCCGCGCTCGTGGCGGGCGCAGCTGTCCTCGCCGCGGCGCCTGTCGCCGCGCAAACCTATCCGGGCAGGCCAATCAAACTCATCGTGCCGTTTCCCACCGGCGGCGTAACGGATCTGAACGCGCGCATTCTCGCGAAGCATCTGACGAAGCTGTGGGATCGCCCCGTCGATGTCGTGAACATGCCGGGAGATGGCGGAACCAGAGGCACGATGTTTGTTCTCGGGTCTCCCGCTGACGGTTACACAATGATGATGAGCGCCACCGGACAAGGCACGCAAAATCCGGCGCTCGACAGCAGGCTGCCTTACAAATGGGACGAACCGACGCTGGTGGCGCGAACCAGCGTCAGTCCGCTGGTGTTCGTGGTCAAGGGCGATTCGCCCTGGAGGTCGCTGCGCGCGGTCATCGACGACGCGAAGCAGGATGTCGGGAAATATCGATATGGAACCTCCGGTCCCGGCGGCGTCGGCGCCATTGCGATGGCGCTGCTGTTTGGCGGCGCCGGCATCGACCTCCAGAAAATGGGCCGCGTCGTGCTGCAGGGCGGCGCGCCGCTGCTGGACGCCGTAGCCACCGGCGAGACCCACTTTGCCGCGCAATATCTGGCGGAGATGGGCCCGGAGCTCGCCTCGGGGAAGCTCAAGGGGCTCGCCGTGAGCACCGCCGAACGCGTCAGGCAATTGCCGAATGTCCCGACGTCGAGGGAGGCGGGTTTCAATGACTTCACATTGATCGGCTGGAACGGCGTCGCCGGGCCGGCGCATCTTCCCGCCGACATTCTCGCGAAGTGGCAAGAGGGGCTGAAGGCGCTCGCGCGTGATCCGGCCTTCGTGACCGAGACCGAAGCCTCTGGCGCCGAGGTGGCGTATCTGGGCCCGGCGGAGTTCAAGGCGGCGCTGCGCGTGGAATACGAGACGGCGGTGCGGCAGGTGGAAAAGCTGGGGCTCCGGCGATAGCGCGGTTGCGGGCAAAGCGGTTTCGGCCCGCGTGAGAACAACGCGTCAATACAACAGGAACGGCCTCGCTGAACAAACCGATT
>JANYDZ010000547.1 GCA_025363375.1 Hyphomicrobiales bacterium | reverse complement strand
TACCAGGCACTGGGCATGGCGCCGTTCAGTTTCGAGCCATCGGGACGCGCGCCTGTCGCAATGACCTTCTTCAGGTCAGCGTCGGAATAATGCGCAATGCCGCCCGGCGTAATGTTGGGCGCCGTTGCGAGGCCCGACGGACCGCGAATTTGCGCGCCGCCCGCGCCGAGCCCCCCCGCCATGTCAACGCCGCCGCCTTCCGCGGGTTTTGAGTGGCACTCCATGCAAGCCGCCAGCGCGTGGGCGATATATTGGCCGTATTTGACGGGATCGGCGTCGGGAACGGCGGGCACGCTTGTCACCGTCGGCCCGTATGAATCAGGCAGGGGAACGCGATAGCCCGAGCGCGCCGTCTTGTTCACAACAGGCTTCACGCCGCGCAGATAGGCGACGATGGCTTTTGCGTCGTCGTCGGACATGCCGGCGTAGGATCTGACAGGCATTGGCGGGCCGATGGTGGAGCCGCGCGGGCGCTTGCCGTTGCGAATGCCGTTGACGAGGTCCGCGTCGCTCCACGCGGCGACGCCGGTTTCAGGATCGGGCGTGAGATTGGCGGCTATGGCGGTGTAGGCGAGTTCCGCGAAACGCGCGCCGCCGCCAAGCTCCGGCGATCCCGGCGCCGGATTGGTGTGACACCGGCCGCAACCGACCGGACCTTTCATCAGATAGGCGCCGCGTTCGAGGGGCGTCTGCGCCAGCGCGGGCGCGCCCGCGAGGACAGCGAGCGTGGCGATCATTCTGGCGAGCATGTCTGCCTCCGGCATGTTGCTTTGCGCGGCAGGAGACAACAGGGCCGCGGCGGCGTCAATTCCTGCGGCTTCAGGTCAGTGGAGAGTCCATCGTTGCAGCGATTCCGCCTCACGCCCACCCCATCAATTCCCGCCGCACGACAGCTTCGATCACATCCATCCCGCCGTCGCTGTCGTTCAGGCACTCGATCCGCGCGAATTTTTCGCCGCCGTTGTCGAGAAAATAACGCGCGTTCTCGACGCCGATTTCCTCGATGGTTTCGAGGCAATCGGCGACGAAACCGGGGGTGACGACCGCGAGTTTTTTCACGCCCTTTTTCGCCAGCGCCTTCACGGTTTCATCGGTGTAGGGCTGCAGCCACTCGCGCGGGCCGAAGCGCGATTGAAACGTCGCCATGAATTTGTCCGGCGACAGGCCCAGCGCCTCGCGCGTCAGCCGCGCGGTTTTTACGCACTGGCAATGGTAGGGATCGCCTTTCAAAAAATATTCCTGCGGAATGCCGTGGAAAGAGGCGAGGACGACTTCCGGCTCGAAATCGAGTTTGGCAATTCCGTCCTTGATCGATTGCGCGAGCGCCTTGATATAGGCGGGGTCGTCGTGCCACGGCGGCGCGAGCCGCAAAGCCGGCTGCCAGCGCATTTTTTTGAGCGCGTCAAACGTCTTGTCGCCGACGGTGGCCGTCGTCGCGGCCGCGTATTGCGGGTAGAGAGGCACTACAAGCACGCGGTCGCAGCCCTGCCTCGTCAACGCCTCAAGGCGCGAGGCGATGGAGGGATTGCCGTAGCGCATCGCCCAATCAACGATCACCTTGCCGCGCCCGTCCGCGTCCAGGCGCGCGGAAAGCTTCTCCGCCTGCGCGCGCGTGATTGTTTTCAGCGGCAATTCCTTGAGATCGTCGTTCCAGATCGTCCTGTAATTGCGTCCGCTGCGGGACGGCCTGAACGTCAAAATGATGAAATTCAGGATAGGCCACCAGATCAGGCGCGTTGTCTCGACAACACGCGTGTCCGAGAGAAACTCCTTGAGATAGCGCCGCATGGACCAATAGTCGGTGGCATCCGGCGTGCCGAGATTGACAAGCAGCGCGCCAACGCGTCGCGCGGGAATGGCCGGGTGGTCTTTTGGCGGGTCGGCTTGCATCAGGCGGGTGCTTTCATAGTGCGTGCGTGAATGGTTTTTCCATCATCGCCGTTAAGTCGGAGAACAACAAGACTGGTCATGACGCTGTTCATGGACGCACTTGCGAGCGCGCCGCTCATTCGTCATTGTCGGGGTCTTTCCGACAGCGGGGTTCCCATGCGTTTCAGCCGTCGCCAGATCGTGCTTGGTTCCCTCGCTTCAGGGGCGTCGCGGGCGCTGGCGCAAGCCGGCAATTCGGTTCGTCTGACTTTCGTGCACACGAACGACGTGTACAAAATGAGCGAGGAGGAGGGACGCGGCGGCATGGCGCGGCTGGCCGCCGTGGTGAAGGCGGAAAGAGCCAAGCACGCCAATGTGCTCTTCACCCATGGCGGCGACACGTTGAGCCCCAACCTGATGTCCGGATTCGATCAGGGCGAGCACATGATCGCCATGTTCAACGAACTGGCGCTGGATGTCTTCGCGCCGGGCAATCACGAGTTCGATTTCGGCCCTGAAGTTTATCGCAAGCGCATGGCCGAGGCGAAGTTTCCGGTTCTCGCCGCCAATATGCGCGAGGCCGACGGCTCCAGGCTGGCGGGACACCGCGATACGCTGACGCTGGAGCGCGGCGGCGTGAAAATCGGCTTTGTCGGCGCCGCGATCGAAAACACGCCGTTTCTGTCTTCCTCCGGGCCAATCAAATTCGCGCCCTTGATCGAGGCCGTGCTGGCCGCCGCGGCCGCGTTGCGCGCGCAGGGCGCCGACATCGTCGTCGCCGTCATACACACGGACAAGGGGACGGGGCAAAAACTGCTGGCGACGCGCGCCGTCGATCTCATCCTGTGCGGTCACAGCCATGATCTGCAAGTCGATTATGACGGCAAGTCGGCGCTGGTGGAATCCTCGCAGGACGCGCTTTACGTCGTCGCGACGGATATCGATGTGACGATCTCGGGCGAAGGCGCCGAACGCCGCGCCGCCTGGCGTCCGAGTTTCCGCATCGTCGATTCCCGCGACGTGACGCCCGACCCCGCGATGCGCGCCATGGTCGCGGGCTACGAAGGCGAGCTTTCGAAAGAGCTCGACGTCGAAGTCGCCGTGCTCGGCTTGCCGCTCGACAGCACGGGCGCCTTGGTGCGCAGCGGCGAAACGGCGATTGGCAATTTCATCGCGGACGCCATGCGGGTTCAAAACGGGGCGGACATCGCCATCACCAACGGCGGCGGCATTCGCGGCAACAAACGCTATCCCGCGGGCCACAAGCTGACGCGCCGCGATATTCTCTCGGAAATGCCGTTCGGCAACAAATCCGGCGTCACAAAGGTCACGGGCAAGGCGCTGCTGGAGGCGATCGAAAACGGCTTGTCCGGGCTCGGGCAACCCAGCGGGCGCTTTCCGCAGGTGTCCGGCGTCGAGATCGTCGCCAACCGCGACGCGCCGCGTGGATCGCGGGTGGTTTTGGCGACGTTCAACGGCGCGCCGCTTGATCCGGCGCGCGTCTACCGCGTCGCCACCAATGATTTCATGCTGCGCGGCGGCGACGGTTACGGCGCGCTGAAAGATCCCAACGCCAGCGAAGATATCGGCGACCGGCTGATCGCCAACGACGTGATGGTCTACGCGCGCAAGCTCGCCACGATCAACGCCAGGATTGAAGGGCGCATTGTCGTCAGGTAGCGCCGCGCTTCACGCGCGCGGCCACAGTTTCCAGAAATGATTGACGGGGCCGTGGCCGCCGCCAACTTTCAACGCCGCGCTTTCGCGCAAGGCGCCGGTCAGATAGTCCTTGGCCGCGCCAACGGCGTCTTCCAGGGCGAGACCTTGCGCGACATAGGCCGCGATGGCGGATGAAAGCGTGCAACCGGTGCCGTGGGTGTTGCGCGTGGCGACGCGCGGCGCGCTGTATACGCGAAGCTTGCCGTCCGCGAAGAGCGCGTCCTGCGACGTGTCGCCTTCGAGGTGGCCGCCTTTGACGAGGACCGCGCGCGCGCCGCTGGCGTGCAGGGCCCGGGCGAGCGCGCCCAGGCCTTCTGCGTCGCGGGGCCGCGGCAATCCCGTCAGACGCGCGGCTTCGGGCGCGTTGGGCGTCACGAGCCCGGCGAGCGGCACAAGCCGTCGCAGCATGGCGTCGACGACATCGGGCGCGCCAAGACTGTCGCCGCTGGTGGCGACAAGCACGGGATCGAGCACGATGAAGGGCGGCCCGTGCGCGCGCAGCCGGTCCGCCACCGCTTCGACGACGGCGCCATTGGCAAGCATGCCGATCTTGACGGCGGCAACCGAAATATCGGCGAAGACCGCGTCGATTTGCGCCGCGACAAAATCCGCGGGTGGAACATGCACGCCCGCGACGCCCTTTGTGTTCTGCGCGGTCAACGCGGCGACGACCGCCATGCCGTGGCAGCCCAGCGCGGCGAAGGTTTTCAAATCGGCCTGAATTCCAGCGCCGCCGGAGGGATCGGATCCCGCGATGGAAAGCACATTCGGGCGCATAGCGGTCCGCAGGTTCTGGACGCGCGGCGTTTTCAGTCGCGCGCGCGCTGGTCGAAAATCAGCTTTCTGTCATTCCGCAACGCGCCGGGGGCGACGATGTCGATCCGCGCCTCGAAGCCGAGAACGTTTCTCATGGTCGAATTCAAATTGATCGGAAATTGCGGATCGTCGTTCGGTCCCTCGACGCGCAAAACGCTGTCGTCGCGGTTCCCGGCGTTGGAAAAGACCAGCTGCATTTTGCGAACGCAGGCGTGCCGCGCGCCCATTTCGAGAATTTGCGACGGATAGACTGTCTTGTCCTGGAAGCGCGCGGTCTCCTCGACGCGTCCCATCCAGCCCTGAATGCGAAGATTGGTGCGCCCGCAAGGCGAGGGGCCCGGGATCACGCGCGAGAGATCGCCGGTGCTCAGACGCAGGAGCGGAAAATCGGCGTTGAGCCTGCTGATGACGACTTCGCCGATTTCGCCCGGCTTCACATGCGTGTCCGTGCCGGGCTTGACGATTTCAACGATCAAACCTTCATTTACAATCATGCCTTCGTTGAGGCAGCCGTCCGGACGGCTCGTCTCGTAAGCGATCACGCCGGCTTCCGGCGTTGTGTAGGCCTGGCGGACACGCACGCCGCGCGCTTCGGCGTCCTTGCGAAAATGGGTGGAAAGCGGCGCGCCAAAAACCAGCGCCTTTTTTAGCGTCGCCAAATCATAATTGCCTACGGCCGCCCTCTCGAGCAGGCGCCGCAAAACGCCGGGCTTGCCGCAATAGGCGTTGGGGCGGATCAGGCGCAAGGCTTCAAGTTGAAGTTCGCCGCTGTCGGGCCCCGCGGGAATCGACGCGCAGCCGCATTCGCGCGCGGCGCCGTCGATCATATGGCCGCTTGTCGAGAAATGATAGGAAGCGCAATTCAGTATGATGTCGCTTTTGACGAAGCCGGCGGCGTGCAGCGCGCGGGCG
>JANYDZ010000193.1 GCA_025363375.1 Hyphomicrobiales bacterium | reverse complement strand
GTCGCCGACGATCACGACGTGCAGGTGATGCTGCACAGCGACACGCTGAACGAGAGCGGCTTTGTCGAGGAAACGGTCAAGGCTTTCAAGGGCCGCACCATTCACGCCTTTCACACGGAAGGCGCCGGCGGCGGCCACGCGCCCGACATCATGTCGATCGCAGGCCTGCCGAACGTGCTGCCTTCTTCCACAAATCCCACGCGCCCGTTCACCAGGAACACGCTCGACGAGCATCTCGACATGCTCATGGTCTGTCATCATCTCGACGGCTCGATCCCCGAAGACCTCGCCTTCGCCGAAAGCCGCATCCGCAAGGAGACCATCGCGGCGGAAGACATTCTGCACGATCTTGGCGCGCTCTCGATGATGTCTTCGGACTCGCAAGCCATGGGCCGCGTTGGCGAGGTCGTCATCCGCACCTGGCAAACCGCCGACAAGATGAAGCGACAGCGCGGCGCATTGGCCGAGGAGAAGGGCGACAACGATAATTTCCGGGTCAAGCGCTATATCGCGAAATACACGATTAACCCCGCCATCGCCCATGGCGTGTCGAAGCACATCGGTTCGATTGAAAAGGGCAAGCTCGCCGATCTCGTGCTGTGGACGCCGGCATTCTTCGGCGTGAAGCCGGACCTTGTCATCAAGGGCGGCATGATCGCAGCGGCGCCCATGGGCGATCCCAACGCCTCCATTCCGACGCCGCAGCCCGTGCATTACCGGCCGATGTTCGGCGCCTATGGCCGCGCCGTTGCCGCGACCTCGTTGACCTTTGTGTCGCAGACCTCGCTCGAAAAGGGGTTGGCGCGGGTGCTCAAGGTTTCAAAACCGCTCGTCGCCGTGAAGAACACGCGCGGAAAAATCTCCAAGAAAAGCATGATCCACAACGGCGCGACTCCCGACATCAAGGTCGATCCGGAGACCTATATGGTGACCGCGGACGGGGTCCTGCTGGCGTGCGAACCCGCCGATGTCCTGCCAATGGCGCAGAGGTATTTTTTGTTCTGACGGATATGGCGGATGTCGCCCTGCTGACGCGCTGAATCACCGGTTTTATCCCGGCAGCCGCGAACCGTGGTTCGACTGAACCCGCATTCCGCCGCCGGGTTCCAGGCTGGCGCAGCATAATTGATGAAAAGCGGGGAAAGCCGATCGAAGCGTTCGCAGACAGTCCCAGCCTCAAAAAATGCCCCGGCAAGCAACAGGACCCCTGTTCCTCTCTGGCCGCTTGCTCGCGGCGAAGGAAACGGGCATTGATTGCCCGCTGATCCCTGAAAATGCCCTTTCTCCATCGAACCGGTTCTCGACGAGAGATTTCTGGCCGAAGGAAGTGGGCCTCTACGATCAATCCTGACGAGGCACACCTGACATGATCATCGCAAATTTCATCAGCCCCAAAGGCGCGTGGCAGGCCAGACCAACAGACACGATTGTGCTCGATTTCGACGAGCGACACCGTCGACGCATCGCGATGAAGGCGACCAATGGACTCGAATTCCTGCTCGACCTGCCGGAAGCCGTCATGCTGCGCGGCGGCGACGCGCTGGTGCTTGAGGACGGGCGCCTGGTGGAAGTCATCGCTGCGCCCGAACCGCTGGCGGAAATTCGCATCGGCGAACCGCGCGATCTCGCGCGGCTCGCGTACCATCTGGGCAACCGGCATCTGGCTGTGCAAATTCTTGCCAATCGCATCCGCATCCGCCGCGACGCCGTGATCGAGGACATGGCGCGCGGGCTCGGCGCGAAGATCGCGCAGATCGAGGCGCCCTTCGATCCTGAAGGCGGCGCCTACGCGGGCCCCGAGGTCGAGGAGGTTCACGTACATGGACCCGCCTGCGCGCACGACCACGGCCATGAGGAGCACGCGCACGGGCCCGGATGCGAACATGACCACGGCCACGAACAGCATGGCCATGAAACTCATGCGCATGACGATCACGGCCATGATCATCACGCTCACGCGGAACACGACCATCACGATCACAAGGGCCACGATCATGACCCGCCTGATCACGGCCACAAACATGATCACGGCCACTAGCACGGCTGAATCGGGCCGTGTCGACGCGTTCGCGTAAAATGAACCATGACGAGACCCGGTCCGGGACGGGCGGCGGGGCAAGCTTCGCGCCCGCGCTATTGTTGCAGGCCTGGCTGTCGCCGGCCTTTCCCGTGGGCGGATTCGCTTATAGCCACGGACTCGAAAGCGCTGCGGAGGCAGGCGACATCGCGAACGCCGCGAGCCTGCTGCAATGGCTGCTCGATCTCGTCGAACACGGCTCGGCGCGCAGCGACATGATCCTCATAGCGGCGGCGTGGCGCGCCGCCGGCGCGCTCGACAAGCCCGCTCTGCGCGCGGTCAATGAACTCGCGCTGGCGCTGGCGCCCTCGCGTGAAAGACACCTGGAAACAATCTCGCAGGGCAACGCGTTCGTGTTGGCCGCCAGCGCGGCGTTTCCTTGCGGCGCGCTCAAAATCTACGCCGCGCTGGCGGCCAACGGCGCCGCTTATCCCGTCGCCCTTGGCGTCGCGGCGGCGGGACACGCGGTTCCGCTTGAAGATACGTGCCAGGCCTGGGGGCTGGCGTTTGTCGCGGCGCTTGTGTCGGCGGCGGCGCGGCTTGGGGTCGTCGGCCAGACGGACGGACAGAAAATCATTGCGGCGCTGATGCGCGCCGTCGCAGATTGCGCGCGTCTTGCCGCGCGCTCGACGCTCGAGGATCTTGGCGGCGCCGCGATCCGCTCCGACATCGCATCCATGCGTCACGAAACGCAATATTCGAGGTTGTTTCGCTCGTGACCGCTTTCGTTCCCTTTCTGCTTTTTGCGGCGCTGAGCGCGATTGGCCTGCTGCACGCCAATTGGGCGCGCGGCAGCGTGTGGCCGGCGCAAAACGAGCTTCAACTGGCGGCGATCGTCGTTGGCGATCCGCGCCATCCGCGCATGCCGCCGGCGCGGCTGACATGGCTTGTGGCGGGCGCGCTGGCTTTCGCCGCGCTCGACGGGCTGCTGCTGGGATTTCAGTTTGACGGGATCGTCGACAAACCCGTCGCGTGGATCGGCGCCGGGCTTGTTGCGGTGTTCGCCTGCCGGGGCATCGCCGGATACACGCCGATGTGGCGCAAGGGGCACGCCGATCCGGCTTTTGAATTGCTCGACCAGCGCTTCTACTCGCCCTTCTGCATTTTGCTGGCGGAAGGATTTTTTGTTCTCGTATCCGAAAGGCTTTGAACCATGGCGACGAAATCCCCGCACGGGCCGCTGCGCGTCGGGATCGGCGGCCCGGTTGGCTCCGGCAAGACCGCGCTCATGGAGCAATTGTGCAAGCGCCTGCGCGAAAAATATCAACTCGCGGCCATCACCAACGATATCTACACACGTGAAGACGCGCGCATTCTCACCGAAGCCGGCGCGCTTGACGCGGACCGCATCATGGGCGTCGAAACGGGCGGTTGTCCGCATACGGCGATCCGCGAGGACGCTTCCATCAATCTCGCGGCTATCGCGGATATGAACAAGCGCTTTCCCGACCTCGATCTCATTCTCGTGGAATCTGGCGGAGACAATCTGGCGGCCACATTTTCGCCGGAACTGGCGGATGTCACGATCTATGTGATCGACGTTTCCGGCGGCGAGAAAATTCCGCGCAAGGGCGGGCCGGGCATCACGCGGTCCGATCTCCTGGTCGTCAACAAGATCGATCTGGCGCCCCATGTGGGGGCGTCGCTGGCCGTGATGGAGCGCGACGCGAAACTGATGCGCAAGGAAAGGCCCTTCGTGTTCGCCAACATGAAAACCGGCGAGGGCGTCGACTTCATCATCGCGGCCATCATCGAGATGGGCGGCCTGCGGGCTTGAGAACAGGCCATTCAGGCCGCCGCGATTTTGCGAACGGCGGCAAGAGCGTGATCTAACGCAACGCCTTGTCCTCGGCCTCGAAGCGTTCCAGCAGCGCGTCGATGCGCGCCAGATGCGGCGCCTTGTCGAAGGCGAGGTAGAGATTGCCGGCGCCGCGCACGGGGTCGCCGGCGAAATACCGCTCGTAGAGTTGCTGACGGCCCGAAAAGCTCGACAAGGCCGCGTCGAAGGCGAGGCGAAACAGGCGAATGCGCCGATCGGAATCCGCCGCCGCCGCCTGATAATAGGTCTTCACGTCTTCGGCGAGCGGCCCGTTGATCTCGGCGTAGGAGGGCACCATGGCGAGGCCGCCTGCGCCGATGATCTGGATGATTTCGCAGGATCGGCGGAACATCTCGGGAAACAGATAACGCACGGCGCCAAGCGGACCCATCGCGGGCTCGATGATTCCCAGGGGCGTCATCAGCGCCTCCGCCTCGGCGGCGAGTATGCAAGAGCGCAGCACCTCAACGCAATTGACGAGTTCGGCGAGCATGCCTTGAATATGCAGGAATTCATCGACCTTTGTCGCGCGCGCCAGTGTCATGGCGAGGCCCATCATGAACTCGGCCTTGCACAGATCCTTCGTCGAAAACTGATGGCCCATGGCGCCCATGGCGTGCACGCGCCGATAAATGCCGTTGAAAATCCCGATGTCCCGATAAATCAGGACATTTTCCCAGGGAACCAGCACGTCGTCGAAGATGATCATGCAGTCGCTCTCGTCGAAACGAGACGACAGGGGATAATCGTGCGACGAGCCGATTCCGGGTTGAATCACGCCGGGGCGGTTGATCAGCTTCACGCCCTTTGTCGCCATGGGGATGTGAAAGCCGATGGCGAAGGCTTTCGCTTCCTCGGCGTCGGGCAGCGGATAGGAAGGCGCGGGCATGACGAGAAGATCGTCGGAATAGGCGCCGAGCGTCGCAAGCATGCGCGCGCCGCGAATGACGACGCCGGCGTCCGTCTCGCGCACGGCCTTGGCCGCCAGGTCTTTTGCCTGGGCCGCGACGTCGCGCGTGCGGTCGACCTGCGGATTCGTAAGCGAGTGGGTGGCGACGCGGTCTTCCTCGCGCGCCTTCTCATAGTACGCCGTCATGTTTTTCGCATAGGGGCCGAACGCCTCGGCGCCGGCGGCGAAGCTGCCCAGCATGACGTTGACGAAATCCGGCGCGCGGCCAAACATGCCGAGCGTGTGATTGTGCCAATGGGAATACATCTTGCGCCGGCGCGCGAGGTCCCCGCGGGTTTTGGGTTGCAGGAACGAGAGGCCGACGCGCTCGCCGCTTGCGGGCGAGGCGTATGTCATTTCGTCGATGAGTTCGGGCCTGTGCTGCATGTCGAAAAGCTGCGCCATGGTGCGCGCGCCGCCGGCGAGCCGGGGGTCGCGTGTCACGTCCTTGACGAGCGCGCCGTCCATGTAGAGCCGGCGCCCGTCCCGCAATCCCTCGAGAACCTGCGCGCCCGTTCGAATGCCCATCCCGCGCCTCCTGAATTTACGCCGGCCCGCGTTTGTCGACGCGCCCGTCGCGGCGTGGTCAGGCGCGTTCGCGTTTGACCGGCGGCTTCATCTTCCTGCGCAGCGCGGCCGTCGCCGCCTTGTCGACAGCGCGATCGACGCCCTTCAACACCACGCCGTAATTTTTGCGCGCGCTGGCCGAGCTGACATAGCCTTCGATCACGTCTTCGCGCACGCGTTCGACGGCGCGCTCCAGCGGATTGCCCCAGCCGCCGCCGCCGCCTGTACGCACGATGACTTCAGAATCGACCGGTGTAAGGTAGCGCGATTCATTGACGCTGGCGAAGGTCTTTTGCTTCGGCAGGCGCAATTGATAGTCCGCCGTGCCGCCGACGCCGCCGTTCCACAAGCCCCAGGCGGGATTGTCGATGCGGCGCGGGCGATGCAGGTTCCAACGCCCTTCGACGAGATTGCGCACGCGCAGGTCGATGCCAAGGCCGCCGCGAAATTTTCCCGCGCCGCCGGAATCAGGGCGCAAGGCGCGTTCCTCGACGATGACGGGATTGCCGATTTCGATGCCTTCGATCGTGCCGTTGCGCACGTCGCCCTGGCAAATCGAGACAGAACCGGAAGCGCCGTCCTCGTAGGAGCGTCCGCCCCAGCCGCCGCCTTCAAGGCTCTGAACCATGAAGGGCTTGCCGTCTTCTTTTGCGCCGAAAAACACCACGGAACCGCCGAGCAGGCCGTGATGCGCGGCGGGAATTTCCTTGCGCATGGCGGGCGCCAAAGCGAGAAGAATGACGTCGACGACGGTGGGCACAATCAGGCTCCATCCCGACATGGGCGCGGGGTAGCGCGCCATCATGATGTTGCCTTCGGGGATTACGACGTCAAGCGCGGCAAACCCGCCTTCGTTGACGGATTCCCGCGGCGCGGTGAGCGCCTTGTAGGCGACGCGCGCGCCCGCGTAAGTGCGTGAGTTGACGCCCGCCTTGCGTTCGCCCGAGCAGCCGGAAAGATCGATGGTCATGTGCCCGGCCTTGACGGTGACTTTCGCGTGAATGCGAATTTCCGGGCCGATCACGCCGCCGCCATCGACCATGGATTCGGCTTCGTAGATCCCGTCGGGAATTTCCTTCACTACGCGGCGGCATTTGGCTTCGCTTTCGGCGAAGATCCGTTTCACGGCGCCGAGCAGCGTGTCGCGGCCAAAGCGTTTGAAAAGTTCGTCGAGACGGCGGTGCGCCAGTTTGCACCCGGCGATCTGCGAGCGCATGTCGCCGAGGGAGGCGTCGGGGAAGCGGATGTTGTCGCGGATGATCTTCAGCAGCAGTTCATTGACCTTGCCGGCTTCGTGAATTTTCAGCTGGTCCAGCTGCAAGCCCTCCATCCACGGGTCCGTGCAATTGGCTTCAGCGCCAAAGCCGGTGCTGACGCCGCCGATGTCGATCCAGTGGGCGCGCACCA
>JANYDZ010000179.1 GCA_025363375.1 Hyphomicrobiales bacterium | reverse complement strand
TCGGGCACTGCGGGATGCCGCTTCATGGCGTTCTGCGCGAGAATGCGCAGCTTGCCCTCGCGCACCCAATCTGCTTTCGCCGCGTTGAGCGCGGTCCAACCCGTGCCGCAGGCGCCCTCGACTTCGCCGCGCTCAATCGCGAGAAAAATATCGCCGGTGCCTGGATAACCAGTGACAATGCCGATCTTTGTGCCAAGCAGCGCGTTGGCGACGCGCGGTTCAACGACCGGTGTCGCGCCTGAATTGGTCGCGCCGAATTTGGTTTCGCGCGCAAACAAATCGGCAAATGTTTTGATCGGCGACGCGTGCCAGACAAAACAAGTCGTGATTTCGGAATTGAGACCGATCAACCAGGTAAACAGCCGCGGATCAAAACGCACGGCGTCGGGATTGAAAAACGCCTCAAACGGAATTGCCGTTTCAATGCTGCCAATGACGGTCCCATCCTTGGGCGCCAGCGTGTAGAGATGATTGGCGAGATTTAGGCTGCCCGCGCCCGGCATGTTCAGTACGATAATGTTGGGCTCCCCGGGAATTCGCTTTCCGAGATGGCGCGAGAGCACTCGCGCATAGATGTCATAGCCCCCGCCCGGCGGGAAACCCACCATGATGTTGAGCGTCTTGCCTTGATAGAACGGCGTTTGCGCCAAAGCGGCGCTTGCGACAGCGGGCATGGACATCGCAAGCGCGGCAAGCCGCGCGATCATCATGCGGCTCACGTCCGGCCTTGCGAAAGAGCCGCGAGCACGCGCGCGGGCGTCATCGGCAATTCCTTCACGCGCACGCCGGTCAGCGCATAGAACGCGTTGCCAATCGTCGCGCCTGTCAGCGGCACTCCGTCTTCGCCAACGCCCGTGGGCTTGTTGTCCGTCGAGACAACCTTCACTTCAATGTTCGGCACGTCCTCCATGCGCATGACCTGATAGTCGCCGAAGTTCGATTGCTTCACGCGGCCATCCACGTGCGTGATCTCTTCGCGCAGCACATGGCCGATGCCATAGATAATGCCGCCTTCCGTCTGCGTGATCGTGTTGAAGGGCTGGATGCAAACGCCGCAATCGATCGCGGCCCACATGTTCAGCACCTTGATCTTGCCGCTGGCGCGGTCAAGCGAGATTTCGGCGACGCCCGCGACGAGCGTCTCGTCCTTCTCCTCAAGCGCAATACCAATCGCCGTCCCCTCGCGCTTGCGCGCCCAGTCCGACATTTGCGCGACGGTTTTCAACAAATGCGTGGCGCGCGGATTCTTCGCCGCAAGTTCAAGACGCAGCGCCAGCGGGTCCTTTCCTGTGGCTTTCGCGATCTCGTCGATAAAGCCTTCGATGGCCGGCAGATTGTGCCCCACGCCAACGCCGCGCCACGGCGACAGGCGAACGCCTCGTTGCTGGCGCACGAACTCGATGCGCTTGTCCGGCACGTCGTAGGCGAAGAGAATCGAGCCCTTCATCAGAATGTGATCCTTGCCGCCGATCTGCTCAAGACGCGCCGGCGAGGTGTAGCCCGTGACGGATTCGGCGATAACGCGATGATGCCAGGCCACGAGCTTGCCGTTGGCGTCGAGGCCCGCCTCGAGATAATGCGCCGTGGCGGGGCGGAATTTGCCGCCTTTGATATCGTCCTCGCGCTGCCAGACGAGCTTGACTGGCTTGCCCGCGGCCTTTGACAGAAGCACAGCGTCGACAACAACCTCTTGCTGCGAACGCCGGCCATAGCCGCCGCCGAGATAATGCTGGTGACAGGTGATTTTTTCGGGCGCTGTCCCCAGCGCCTGCGCCGCCGCGGCCATAGCGGCCGTCGGCCCCTGCGTGCCGCACCAGATATCCGCCGATTTGCCATCTGCGGCGACGGCGGCCGTGGCGTTCAACGGCTCCATCTGCGCGTGATAGACATGACGCGTGCGGTAATCCGAGCGCATGATTTTCGCTGCGTTTTTCAATCCCGCGTCGGCGTCGCCGCTGGCGGCGTAATCCACGCCGCGTTTTGATTTGTCGCGCGCGGTCGCCATGAATTCTTCCAGCGCGCGCTCGCTGTCGTATTTCACGGCCGGGCCGTCGGTCCACGTCGCGACGAGCGCGTTCTTCGCCGCGAAGGCTTGCTCAATCTCGGTCGCGATCACGCCGACGCCGTTGGGCAGCCGCACAACATCAAGCACGCCGGCCATGGCGCGCGCTTTCGCGTCGTCGACCTTGTCAGGCGCCCCGCCGTGCCAGGGACATTGCAACACCGCGCCATAAACCATGCCGGGCACGCGCACATCCATGGCGTATAACGCGGAACCATTGGTTTTTGCTGGAATATCGACGCGTGGAACATCCTTTCCGATGAGGCGGAAGGAGGCGAAGGGCTTTAATTCCCTCTCAGAAATTTCGGGAAGGCTCGAAGGCGCCTTCGCAAAAGCCGCGATCTTGCCGTAAGTCAATCGACGCCCTGACGCGCGATGCACGACAACGCTGGGTTCAGTGGAAAGCTCCGCAAGCGGCGCGTTCCATTCCTTTGCCGCCGCCTCCATCAGGACGCGCCGCGCCTGCGCGCCCGCGATACGCAGCGGCGTGTAATAGCCGCTGACCGTCATGCTGGCGGAAAAGGCGAGCGCGCCGCCGTAGTAGGGATTGCCGTATTTCTTTGCGTCGATCGGCGCGGCGACGATCCTGACCTTCGACCAGTCGGCGTCGATTTCCTCCGCGATGATCACCGGCAACGCCGTCATCGTGCCTTGCCCCATTTCAGCGGCGGGCGACATGATGGCGATCGTATCGTCGGGCGTGATCGTGAGCCAGACATTTGGCGCGAAGGATGCGTTCGCGGTTTGCGCGGCGCCGTCCCGCGGCAGCACAATCGAAAAAGTGAGCCCCGCGCCCGTGGCGAGAAAAGCGCGGCGGGACACTTCGTTTTCGTTGCGGATGATGGTCATGACTCAGCCCTCCCGCGCGGCGCGTTCGATGGCGGCGATG
>JANYDZ010000173.1 GCA_025363375.1 Hyphomicrobiales bacterium | reverse complement strand
TATTGGGCCTTCGCCTGGGCGGGCGGGCAGGCGCTGGCGCGCTATACGCTTGACAATCCCGAATTTTTTCGCGGCAAGCGGGTGCTGGATGTCGCCTCGGGCTCGGGCCTGGTGGCGATCGCCATGGCGAAGGCGGGCGCGGCGCGGGTCGAAGCCAACGACATCGACGATTTCGCGCTGACCGCGATCAAGATGAACGCGCGCGGCAACGGCGCGGCGATCGAGGTTCGCGCCGGCGACATAGTTGGAACGGACGCAGGCTGGGACGTGGTGCTGGCCGGCGACGTCTCCTACGAGAGCGACATGGCGGCGCGGATGACCGACTGGCTTGCGGGGCTGGCGCGCCGGGGCGCTCTTGTGCTGATTGGCGATCCCGGACGGGCCTATTTGCCGAAGGGGCGGCTGGAAGCCGTGGCCGAGTACAATATTCCTGTTACCCGGGCGCTGGAGGACATGGAAATCCGCCGCACCTGGGTGTGGCGTTTCCGGGCGTCAGGCTGACGACGCAAAAAGCTGGCGCGGGCGCCGGCCTTGAATTCGTCGGGAAATGAAGAGGCTCAGGCCTCTTCCTTCTTCTTCAGGTTGAGGACCTGGCGGCCCTTGTACATGCCGGTCTTCAAATCGACGTGGTGGGGGCGGCGCAATTCACCGGAATCCTTGTCTTCCACGTAAGTCGGGGCGGCAAGCGCGTCATGGGAGCGGCGGAAGCCGCGCTTCATGGGCGAAGTTTTGCGGCGGGGAACGGCCATTCTAGTCTCCGATGGGGTGGGCGGAAACGCCCATCGGGCGGCTCACTGAATTTGGAGCCGGGCTGATACACTGAATTGCGCCGCATGGCCAGCCTGAATCTTCGCCTGAATCTTCGCCGTTGCGGAGCCTTGCCCGTTTCGGGGAGGTCCAGCCTGGGGAATGCCGATTGCCGGGGCCAGGATGGTCTCTGGAGCGCATCAGGAACCCGGGCGCTACCGGGGTAGCCAAAAGGAATCTTTGCCGTGTACGGGCTTCTGTGTGGGAATAAAGGGCTATAGGCGTTTTCCCTCGTCCGCTTGCCCCGCGCGGATGATCCGGCAGGCGTGACCGGCGACGCGCATGATTTACGCGCGCATGGCGCGCCACGTCAACGCAGGCAGTCGATCCAGGCTCCGGCCCGCGCGGCGCGGCGCATGACGATGCCCACCACCCGGCTCTGGTTGACGCCCGGCTTCGAGGGATCGCGATTGAACGGATTGGGCAGAGCCGAGACCAGCAGAGCGGCCTCGCGCGGCGTCAGGTCGGCTGCCGCCTTGCCGAAATAACGCCGCGCGGCGGCTTCCGCGCCAAAAATCCCGTCGCCCCATTCGGCGATGTTGAGATAGATCTCCATTTCGCGCTTTTTGCTCCAGAAGAAGTCGATGGTCAGCGCGAGCGGGATTTCAAAACCCTTGCGGATGATTGAACGGCCCGGCCAGAGGAACAGGTTTTTGGCGATCTGCATGGGCAGCGTGGAAGCGCCGCGCGAGGGCCCTTCGCGTCCCGATTTGGCGAGAACCTCGAAAAGGGCGCGGAAATCGACGCCATGGTGGCGGCTGAATTGACCATCCTCGGAAGCCACGACGCTGGCGACAAGGTGCGGCGAGAGGCGCGACAGCGGCATCCAGGCGCGCTCGACCGGACGGGCCGTCGCGTAGCGGGCCGCCATCAGGGTCGAGACCGGCGGGACAAAGCGCCAGGCGGCGATCAGCGCCAGCACGACAAGCGCCAGCGCGGCGAGTGTCCAGGTCAGCCATTTGAGGGCGCGCCGAACCATTAGAAACACGCTGTCTCCGCTTGCAACGATGAAGTCCCGCACAGGTTCGAGCCAGGTTCGAGCCTTGACCGATCCCCGCCCGTCAGGCAAGCGGGAGGTCGTTTTTCCCGAGCGGCGCCTCCCTTGACCGATCAAACTCTCACACCCGCGGCCTTTGCGGAGCGGCTTGGCGCCAACGCCGACCTTGTCGGCGGGACGCTGGAGCGGATGCTGGGCGCGCAAACCCTGCCGGGCGAGATCAGCCGCCCCGCGCGCCTGCTGGAGGCCATGCGCTATGCGGCGCTGGAAGGCGGCAAGCGGTTGCGGCCTTTTCTCACGCTTGAGGCGGCGCGGCTGTTCGGCGTCGAGGGCGAAGGGGTGTTGCGCGCGGCGGCGGCCGTTGAAATGCTGCATTGTTATTCGCTGGCGCATGACGATCTGCCGGCCATGGACGACGACGATTTGCGGCGGGGCCGGCCAACCCTGCACAAGGCGTTCGACGAAGCCACCGCCATTCTCGCCGGCGACGCGCTGCTGACCTACGCGTTCGACGCGCTGGCCGACCCGGCGACGCACGCCGACGGCGCGGTGCGGGCGGAACTGTGTCTCGGCCTGGCGCGCGCCAGCGGCCTCGGCGGCATGGCGGGCGGGCAGGCGCTCGATCTGGCCGCGGAAAGCGTCGGGCGACCCCTGCCGCAAATAGCGATCGAGCGATTGCAGGCGATGAAGACCGGGGCGCTGCTGCGCTTCGCCGTCGAGGCCGGCGCCATTGTCGCGGGCGCGTCGCAGGCGGATCGTCTGGCGTTGGCAGCCTATGGCAAGGCGCTGGGCGCCGCGTTCCAGATCGCCGACGACATTCTCGACGCCGAGGGCGACGACGCCACGCTGGGCAAACGCGCCGGCAAGGACGCGGGGCGCAACAAGGCGACGCTGGTGGGCGCTTTGGGAATTATCGGGGCCCGGCGCCTGCTGGGCAAATTTGTCGAGCAGGCGGAAGCGGCGTTGGCGCCGTTCGGCGCGCGGGCGGATGTTTTGATCGCGGCGGCGCGGTTTACGGCGAGCCGGGATCGGTGAGGGCGAAAGCGGGCGCTTGCGATTCGCGCAATCACCTACGCCGCCTCAGTTGCAGACCTGAGCCGATCCCACTCTCCGACACACCTTGTATGCGGCAACCTGTTGCGCTTTTTCAGACGCGGTCTGCTTCGCCGATGCTTTGACTGTGGAATTCGGAGAATAGGCCGCGAAAGCAAACGCCGGAAAAAGGGCGGCGGCGACAATTACAATGGCTGCAAGGCGCACGATTCATCTCCTTTGTGATCTTCGACAAGAAATTTTGCCGTAAATCCGGCGTTTTGACAAGACCCAGCTCGAAGGCACAGCTTGAAGGCGGCCGGAATTTCCGCAATATTTCCGAAATCTTGAGAGATGCACGGCGGTTGCAATGTCGGCTCTCTGAGGCGCAGCGGGCGAGGTGGACAACGTGTGGTCAACGCCGCTTGTGACCCGAAACGCATGATTCGCGACCACGCGTTGCAGCGCGGTCGCGCCGTCAGGCATCGGCGGAGCCTTGCCTTTTCGAGTTTCGCTGGCAATTCATACTGCTACGCTTGCCCATAAGATGGCGACCTTCCGAAATCG
>JANYDZ010000138.1 GCA_025363375.1 Hyphomicrobiales bacterium | reverse complement strand
CTCAAGATCGCAACGCTCGCGCACATAGGCCTCGTTGACAAGTCCCTCGGTCACAATCACATGCGCCAACGCGTTGATCATGGCGACGTTCGTGCCCGGCAGCAGCGGCAAATGATAATCGGCCTTCACATGCGGCGTCTTCACCAGATCGATCTTGCGGGGATCGACAATGATCAGCCGCGCGCCCTGGCGCAGCCGCTTCTTCATGCGCGAGGCGAAAACGGGATGCGCGTCCGTCGGGTTCGCGCCGATGACGACGATCACGTCGGATTTTTCAACGGATTTGAAATCCTGCGTGCCGGCCGAAGTGCCGAACGCGGTCTTGAGGCCATAGCCCGTCGGCGAGTGGCAGACGCGCGCGCAGGTATCGACGTTGTTGTTGCCAAAGCCCATGCGCACCAGCTTTTGAAGCACGAAAACTTCTTCGTTCGTGCAGCGCGACGAGGTAATGGCGCCAATGGAATCGCGGCCATATTTTTTCTGGATGCGCTTGAATTCGCCGGCGGCGTGGGCGAACGCCTCATCCCACGAGACTTCCTTCCACGGGTCGGTGATCTTCGCGCGGATCATTGGTTTGGTGACCCGGTCCTTGGCGGTCGCATAGCCCCAGGCGAAACGGCCTTTGATGCAGGAGTGGCCTTCGTTCGCCTTGCCATCCTTGTAAGGCGTCATGCGCACGACGCGTTCGCCCTGCATCTCCGCCTTGAACGAGCAACCGACGCCGCAATAGGCGCAGGTGGTGACCGCCGAATGTTCTGGCTGGCCCATCTCAATGACGGATTTTTCGGTCAATGTCGCGGTCGGGCAGGCCTGCACGCAGGCGCCGCAGGAGACGCATTCGGAACTCAGGAAATCGAGGCCTCCTGGAGAGACCTTGGATTCGAAGCCCCGCCCTTGAATGGTCAACGCGAAGGTTCCCTGCACTTCTTCGCAGGCGCGCACGCAGCGCGAGCAGACGATGCATTTGGATTCGTCAAACGTGAAATAGGGATTGCTTTCGTCCCTGGGCGCGGCGAGATGGTTCGCGCCGCCCTTGCCGTACCGGACCTCGCGCAGGCCAACGGCGCCGGCCATGTCCTCAAGTTCGCAATCGCCGTTCGCAGGACAGGTGAGGCAATCGAGCGGATGATCGGAGATATAGAGCTCCATCACGCCCTTGCGCAGCTTGGCGAGCCGCGCGTTCTGCGTGTGGACGATCATGCCGTTTTCGGCTGGAGTGGTGCAGGACGCCGGCGTGCCGCGCCGCCCTTCGATTTCAACAAGACAGAGACGGCAGGAACCGAAGGCTTCGACCATGTCCGTGGCGCAGAGTTTCGGAATCTTCGTGCCCGCTGCAAAAGCCGCGGCCATCACGGAGGTTCCCTCGGGCACGCTGATGGAGAGGCCGTCGATGACGAGCGTCACCGTTTTCGCGTTGACGCGGATCGGCGTGCCGGTGTCGAGTTCCTTGATCAATGGCATGACAGGACCTACTCAGCTGCGAGTTTCACGCCGCGCGGCGCGGAAAAATCGTCTCGGAAATGGGTGAGCGCGCTCACCACGGGAATGGGAGTCAGTCCGCCCAACGCGCAGAGCGAGCCATCGGTCAAAAGCTGGCAGAGGTCGTCGAGCACGACGAGATTCTTCTCCCGCTCGACGCCGTTCATAATTTTGTCGATGGTCTCGACGCCGCGCGTCGAGCCGATGCGGCAGGGCGTGCATTTGCCGCAAGATTCGATCGCGCAGAATTCCATGGCGAAACGCGCCTGTTTCGCGAGATCGACAGTGTCGTCAAACACAACGACGCCGCCATGGCCGAGCATGCCCTTCACCGCGAGCATCGCTTCGTAGTCGAGCCTGGTGTCGAGCAGTTTGTCCGGGAAATAGGCGCCAAGCGGGCCGCCGACCTGCACAGCGCGGATCGGACGTCCGCTCGCCGTGCCACCGCCGAATCCTTCGACAAGCTCGCGGATCGTCACGCCGAACGCCAGTTCGACGACGCCGCCCTGCTTGATGTTGCCGGCGATCTGGAACGGCTGCGTGCCGCGCGAGCGGCCCATGCCGTAGTCCGCGTAGGCCTTTGCGCCATGCGACATGATCCAGGGAGTCGAAGCGAAAGACAAAACGTTGTTGATGACGGTCGGCTTGCCGAAGAGGCCTTTAACGGCCGGCAGCGGCGGCTTGGCGCGCACCTGGCCGCGGCGTCCTTCGAGGCTCTCCAGAAGCGAGGTCTCCTCGCCGCAGATATAGGCGCCGGCGCCGAGGCGCGCTTCCATGTCGAAAGACGTTTTGGAACCCGCTATTTCAGCGCCCAGCCATTTCGCGGCGCGTGCGATCTCAATAGCGCGCCGCATTGTATGGAACGCGTGCGGATATTCCGACCGTATGTAGACAAAGCCCTTGGCCGCGCCGGTCGCGATGCCGGCAATCGTCATGCCCTCGATAAGTGTGAAGGGATCGCCTTCCATCAACATGCGGTCGGCGAAAGTGCCGCTGTCGCCTTCGTCGGCGTTGCAGACGACGTATTTTTGCGCGTCCCGCGTTTGCAGCACCGTGCGCCATTTGACGCCCGTCGGAAATCCCGCGCCGCCACGGCCGCGCAGACCCGAGGCGGTGATTTCCTCGACGATTTTCTCCGGCGCGAGGGCGAGCGCTTTTTCAAGCCCCGTGAAGCCGCCGTGCTTGCGGTAATCCGCGATGGAAAGCGGATCGACCACGCCGCAACGCGCAAATGTGAGGCGTTGTTGACGGTCCAGCCATTCCATCTTGTCGGTGACGCCGTGCGCGAGCTTGTGAGCGCCGCCCGTGAGAAAGCCGGCGTCGAAGAGCGACGCGACATCGCTCGCCTCAACCGGGCCGTAAGCGACGCGGCCTTGCGCCGTCTCAACCTCGACCAGCGTCTCGAGCCACATCATGCCCCGCGAACCATTGCGCACGATCTCGACGGCGAGCCCGCGCTTTTTCGCTTCGCTTTCAACAGCGCGCGCGACAGCTTCGGCGCCGACGGACAGCGAGCTTGAATCGATGGGAACATAAACGCGCGCGCTCATTGGACCGCTCCCCTGCAACGCGCGACGATCGCGTCGAGACGCGTCTCATTGAGCCGGCCCACCGGTTCGCCGTCGATCAAGGCGGCCGGAGAAAGCGCGCAATTGCCGAGGCAATAAACATTATCAAGCGTCAGCGCGCCGTCGGCGCTGGTTTCGCCGGCGTTACAGCCATGCAAATTCGCCAGGCGGTCAACAAGCGCGTCAACGCCCATGGCCTGACAGGCTTCGGCGCGGCACAGTTTCAGCACGTGACGGCCGGCGGGGCGCCCGCGGAAATCATGATAAAACGAGATGACCCCATGCACCTCCGCTTTCGAGATGTTGAGGGCGTCGGCGACAATCGGAATCGCGCGCTTGTCCACATAGCCGAACGCCTCCTGCAACGCGTGCAGAATCGGCAAACAGGCGCCCTCGAGGCCCGAATGCGCGTCGACGACGCGGCGCGTCCGCACCTCGTCGAAATCGCCTTGAAGGACGCGGGTCTCGATGTTCATGGGCGGCAACCGGAAAAGGAACGCCTTCGCGCCCTGATTATCATATCGCACATGGCGTTTTTCACCAACTTCGTATGGTTTCCGCCGCCTCTCATGCGGCTTTTCCCGTCGTCAGCACGATCTTGCCGAGATGGGCGGACGATTCCATCAGCGCGTGGGCCCTGGCGGCGTCTTCCAGCGGGAACGTGGCGTGGACGACGGGCCTGATTTTGCCGGCTTCCAGAAGGGGCCACACCTGCGCGCGCAAATGCGCCGCAATCGCGGCCTTCTGCGCCAGCGTTCGGGGCCGCAACGTCGAGCCGGTCAGGTTCAATCGGCGCGTCATGACGGGCGTCCAGTTCAGCTTTTCAGCGAAAGGGCCGAGCTGCAGACCGATCTGCACGAGGCGGCCGTCCATGCCGAGAATGGCGATGTTCTTGCCGATATAGGGCCCGCCGACCATGTCGAGGATGACATCGACGCCGCGCCGGGCGGTGTATTTTTTGACCTCTTCGACGAAATCCTGCGCGCGGTAGTCAATCGCGAGATCAGCGCCAAGGCTTTCGCAAAAGCGGCATTTTTCCGGCGACCCCGCCGTCGCAACGACTTTCGCGCCAAAATGCTTTGCGAGCTGGATCGCCGTCGAACCGATGCCGCTGGAGCCGCCGTGAACTAAAAATGTTTCGCCGGCCTTGAGCTGCCCACGCGTAAAAACGTTGTCGTAGACGGTGAAGAAAGTTTCGGGGACGGCGGCCGCTTCGATCAGCGACAACGGGCCCGGGCGCGCCAGGCACAGAGCGGAATCGGCCACGCAATATTCGCCATAGCCGCCGGAGCCCACAAGCGCGCAGATTTCGTCGCCAATTTTGAGCGTCGTCACGCCTTCGCCAAGCGCGACAACGCGCCCGGCGATCTCAAGCCCGGGCACTTCGCTCTCGCCCGGCGGCGGCGGATAGAGCCCCGCGCGCTGGACGCAATCGGGACGGTTGACGCCGGCGGCGGCGGCTTCGATCAGCGCCTTGCCGGGCCCGGGCGAGGGCACGGCGGCGTCGCGCAATTTTACGACGTCGGGGCCGCCGGCCCCGTCGAAGTAAACCTCGCGCATGCGCGCCGGAATCTGCGTCATCTCAAGTCCCGATCAGGCTCAAAGAAGCCCCGCGCCGCGCGCCCACTTGTACTTGGCGCCAAGCACAGCCACCGGAATCTCGCACGAGTAAGCGTAGGCTGGAATGCCGTTCTGGTAGAGGTATTCAGCGGCCTCCTCAACCTCGACATCGCCTGCGAGCGACGCGACCATCGGCTTTTCGATGCCCTTGGCCAGCATCTCGTTCTTCACCTCGACCATCAAGCGCGCGAAGACCATCGGCGGCGTGACGATGGTGTGCCAGTAGCCGAGGATCAGCGCGTGAATGCGAGGGTCTTCAAGGCCAAGTTTCACGGTGTTCTGATAGGTCTTCGGAGGCTCGCCGCCGGTGATGTCGACGGGGTTGCCGGCGGCGCCAAACGGCGGAATGAACTTGCGGAAGGCCGCGTCGAGATCGGCGGGCATCGCCATCAGTTTGAGATTGTTGTCGACGCAGGCGTCGGACAGCAGCACGCCCGAGCCGCCGGCGCCGGTGATGATCACGACGTTCTCGCCCCTGGGCGTCGGCAAGGCGGGAATGCCGCGCGCGAACTCAAGCAGATCGCGCAAGGAACGCGCGCGGATGACGCCGGACTGCGCGAGCACGTCTTCATAAATCTTGTCGTTGCCGGCGAGCGCGCCGGTGTGCGAGGAGGCGGCTTTCGCGCCAGCGGATGTGCGGCCTGCTTTCAGCATGACCACAGGCTTTTTCCTGGACACGCGCTTGGCGACTTCGGCGAAAGCGCGGCCGTCCTTGAGGTCCTCGCAATGCTGCGCGATGATCTGGGTGTTGTCGTCCTGCTCGAAGAAAATCAGCAAATCGTCCTCGTCGATATCCGACTTGTTGCCGAGGCCGACGATGGCGGAAACGCCCATTTTCGCCGAACGAGAGAAGCCGATAATGGCCATGCCGATGCCGCCGGACTGCGACGACAACGCCGCCTTGCCCTTGACGTCGTAGGCCGTGCAAAACGTCGCACAGAGGTTGGCGGGCGTGTAATAGAACCCGTAGATGTTCGGGCCCATCAAGCGCACATTGTATTTGCGGCCGATGGCCTGAATCTCCTCCTGCCCCGCCATGTTGCCGGTCTCGGCGAAACCCGACGGGATCAGCACCGCGCCGGGAATTTGCTTCTCGCCACATTCAATCAGCGCGCCGGCCACGAACGGCGCGGGTATGGCAAACACCGCGACATCGACGATTCCGGGAATGTCCTTGACGGACTTGTACGCCTTGTAGCCGAGTATTTCGTCGGCCTTGGGATGCACGGGGTAAATCTGGCCCTTGTACCCGCCGTTTATGAGGTTTTTCATCACGGAATTGCCGATCTTCCCGGCTTCGGCGGAGGCCCCGATCACGGCGACGGAGACCGGCTTCATGATGCGGTTCATGGATTTCACGACATCGGCCTCGTCGGGACGGTAGCGCGGCGTCTTCGGCGCGAAATCCACGACGATACGAACGTCGGCGGCGACGGCGCCGGCTTTGCTGGCGAACACCGGATTGAGGTCCATTTCCGAAATTTCCGGGAAATCGTGGACCAGTTGCGAGACCCGCACGATCACCTCGGAAAGCGCTTCCTTGTTGACGGGATCGGAACCGCGCACGCCCTCGAGCATTTCATGGGCCTGAATGCCCGTGAGCATGGACATGGCGTCGGATTTCGTCGCCGGCGCGAGGCGGAAGGTCACGTCCTTGAGCACTTCAACGAGCACGCCGCCGAGGCCAAAGGCCACGAGCTTGCCGAAGGAATTGTCGGTGATGGCGCCGACGATAACCTCGACGCCGCCGGCGATCATCTGCTGCACCTGCACGCCCTCGATCCTGGCGTCGGCTTTGTACTTTTTCGCGTTGGCGAGAATTGTCTCGTAGGCCTTCGAGGCGTCGTCAGCGCTCTTGACGCCGACGATGACGCCGCCAGCCTCGGTCTTGTGGAGAATGTCGGGGGAGACGATTTTCAGAACGACCGGGAAACCCATTTTGGCGGCCATGCCGGCGGCATCGGCGGCGGATTTCGCCACGCCTTCGCCGGGAACCGGAATGCCATAGGCGTCGCAGACGAGCTTGCCTTCGGGGGCGGTCAGACTGGTGCGTCCGGAGGACTTGACGGCGTCCAAAACCATACGGACCGCGTCCTTTTGCGTGCTGGAAATCGTCGTCATACTTTCCTCCTGAACAGCATTCTTATCCTGCGGGCATATTCTTTTGGCATGTGGTATGCCAACGGTCGAAATTGTCAAGAGCGGGCCAACAGATCGCACAAGGAGGCCTGTTGGAATGGGGCGCACCTACCCATCTTGACTTTTTGGCATGTGGCATGCCAAGAACCAGACAAGGGTATGTCAACTGGTTGGCGCCAGCGACGGTTGGGCCTATGCCAAATTGTCGGCTGCGTCGTGACCAGTTGGGCTCCGAGGGATAAATAATGGGCGGGACGACAGGAACAAAAGGCGGGACGGCCCGGGCGAAGCCCGAAGTCATATTGTCGCGCATTCAGCCTGAGGAGAGCTTCAAACTCAAGGCCTACGCCGCTCTCAAGGCCGCCATCATGAAAATGGACATTTACGGCACGCCTGATCCCGTCATGCTGGACGAGCGCGAAATTTCCGAGCGCATCGGCGTCAGCCGCACCCCCATTCGCGAAGCCGTCGCCATGCTTGAGCAGGACGGGTTTCTGCGCGCCGTGCCGCGCCGCGGCATCCTGGTCGTGAAGCGCAACAAGCGCGAAATCATCGAAATGGTGCAGGCCTGGGCCGCGCTGGAAAGCATGGCTGTGCGCCTGCTGACCCAATCGGCGAGCAACGAGGAAATCGCGAGGCTGCGCGATCTCATGCGCGCCTTTGGCGATGATCACCGTCCGGACGAGCATCTGACCGACTATTCCAGCGCGAACCTGGAGTTCCACCAGACGATTATCGGTCTGGCAAAATCAACCGTGTTGGCGGACATGACCGACAATCTGCTGCTGCATGTGCGCGGCATCCGCGCCCTGACCATCGGCCGCCACGACCGCGCCAAGCGTTCAATTGCGGATCACCTCGCCATCATCGACGCGATCGAAAAACGCGACACCGAACGCGCCGAGCGGCTTTCTCGCGAACACACGCTTGGCCTTGCAGCCTATGTCGAGGCGCACGGCGACGAAATATTTGGCTGAATACAGGAGGCGCGTCGCGCGCTTCTCGAACAATTGAACAGAAGGATCAGATCATGACCGCCACCGCATCCGCAAGCGCCGCGCCAGAGCGCGAATTGACCGACGGGTTCAACCTCGTCATCGACGCGCTGAAACTCAACGGCGTCGAAACCATCTATGGCGTGCCCGGCATTCCGATCACCGATTTCGGCCGCATGGCCCAGGGCGCGGGCATTCGCGTGATTTCATTTCGCCACGAGCAAAACGCCGGCAACGCCGCCTCCATCGCCGGTTATCTCACTAAAAAGCCCGGCATCTGCCTCACCGTGTCGGCGCCCGGCTTTCTCAACGGCCTGACCGCGCTCGCCCACGCGACGACGAACTGTTTCCCGATGATTCTCATCAGCGGTTCATCCGAACGCGAGATCGTCGATTTGCAACAGGGCGACTACGAAGAGATGGACCAGTTGGCCATCGCCAAACCGTTGTGCAAAGCCGCGTTCCGCGTGTTGCACGCCGCCGACATCGGCATCGGCCTGGCGCGCGCCATCCGCGCCGCTGTTTCCGGCCGCCCCGGCGGCGTCTATCTCGACCTGCCCGCGAAGCTTTTCGGCCAGGTGATGGACGCGGAAGCCGGCGCGAAATCCCTTGTAAAAGTCATCGACGCCGCGCCCGCGCAGATCCCGGCGCCTGCCGCCGTCAAGCGCGCGCTTGACGTGTTAAAATCAGCCAAGCGCCCTCTCATTATCCTCGGCAAAGGCGCGGCTTACGCACAGGCGGACGATGAAATCCGCGCTTTCGTGGAAAAAAGCGGCGCGCCCTTCCTGCCCATGAGCATGGCCAAGGGCCTGCTGTCCGACCTGCATCCGCAATGCGCCGGCGCGGCGCGTTCCACCGTGCTCAAGGACGCCGATGTCGTCGTCATGCTCGGCGCGCGGCTGAACTGGCTGCTGTCGCACGGCAAAGGCAAACAATGGGGCGAACCCGGATCGAAGAAATTCATCCAGGTCGATATCGAACCCCGGGAAATGGACAGCAACATCGAGATCGCCGCGCCCGTCGTCGGCGACATGGGCTCCTGCGTGTCGGCGCTGCTCGCCGGCATGGGCGCCGGTTGGCCCGCCCCGCCCGCCGACTGGATCAAGACCGTCGTGTCGAAACGCGACGAGAACGTCTCCAAAATGGCGCCGCGCCTGATGAACAACACCTCGCCGATGGATTATCACGGCGCGCTTGGAAGACTGCGCACGATCATCAAGGAGCGGCCCGACGCGATCCTCGTCAATGAGGGCGCCAACACGCTCGACCTCGCGCGCGGCATCATCGATCTCTACAAGCCGCGCAAGCGCATCGATGTCGGGACCTGGGGCGTGATGGGCATCGGCATGGGCTATTGCATCGCCGCCGCCATCGAAACGAAGAAGCCTGTGCTGGCCGTCGTCGGCGACAGCGCCTTTGGTTTTTCCGGCATGGAGGTGGAGACGATCTGCCGTTACAACCTGCCGGTGTGCGTCGTGGTCTTCAACAACGGCGGCATCTATCGCGGCACCGACGTCAATCCGTGCGGCGGCGCAGACCCCGCGACGACCGTATTCGTCAAGGATTCGCGCTACGACAAAATGATGGAGGCTTTCGGAGGCGTCGGCGTCAACGCGACGACGCCGGACGAGCTTTCCCGCGCGGTGAACGCGGCGATGGATTCGGGCAGACCGACGCTTGTCAACGCCGTCATCGACCCGAAAGCGGGGACGGAAAGCGGCCGCATAGGCAATCTCAACCCGCAGAGCGTGGTGAAGAAGAAGTAGGCAAGCCGTTTGCCGCGCCATCGAGAGGTCCGCCATGGCCTGTGTTGAAGTCCAGCCGCCGCGATTGAGCGTCGAGGAATACCTCGGCCTCGAAACCGCGAGCGATCTCCGCCATGAGTTGGCGGGTGGAGTCGCTTACGCGATGGTCGGCGCAACGGATCGGCGTGGTCTTGTTGCCGGATGTTCTTGTCGCCGGCGATCGCAAGGACCGCGCGTCGTTGCGGCGGGCGAAGCCCAACTTCCTCGCCGCCGATGTGCCCCGCCTCGAACTGCGTCGCCGCCGCGCGTCGTGGCAACCGGAGTTTTTCCGCCTCGAAAACAACATCTCTCTCGAAAGCGTCGATTTGCCCCTGCCCGTCGCGCAGCTCTATCGGCGCGTCAACATGCGCCGGGGCGGTCAGGCCGCGCCCTTCGAATTCACACTCTATCCCAGCAAATGGACAACGGAGACCCGCAATGACCAAAGCACTCGACGGCGTTAAAATTCTGGACTTCACCCACGTCCAGTCCGGCCCCACCTGCACGCAATTGCTCGCGTGGTTTGGGGCCGATGTGATGAAGGTCGAGCGCCCCGGCGTCGGCGACATCACGCGCGGCCAGTTGCAGGATATTCCCAAAGTGGACAGCCTGTATTTCACCATGCTGAACCACAACAAGCGCTCGATCACGCTCGACACCAAGAACCTCAAGGGCAAGGAAGTCCTGACGCGCCTGATCGAGACCTGCGATGTGCTGGTCGAGAATTTCGGCCCCGGCGTGCTCGACCGCATGGGCTTCACCTGGGAGAAGATCAACGCGATCAATCCGCGCATGATCGTCGCCT
>JANYDZ010000075.1 GCA_025363375.1 Hyphomicrobiales bacterium | reverse complement strand
TAGCTGGCCAGGGAATAGCGATTGCCGGGGCTGGAGAGGGTCCAGGATGGCATCATGAGCATGTGAGCTATCACCCTACCTGAAATAAAACATACCCATGTGCGACCATCTGTGAGGGTTTAAAGGCCATACGGCCGTGCGAGGGGATCGGGGGCCCGGTTCCGGCAGTCGATCCGGGGCGCAGCCCGTGTCGCGCCGCGCGTTTTCCCGCGCCATTCATCGATTCTACGCGCGGGCGGCGGCGCAATCCGCGCGCGAGGCGTTCTGCGCGCGGCACGCGCCGCTTTCGCCCTCACGCAAACTCCACTTTTTCCGTCACATAATGCGCCCGCATTTTTTCGCGCCATTTTTCCATCTCTGCGCGGTTGAGATCGAGCGGCGGCTTCTGGTCGAGCGGAATCAGCGGCGCGTATTTTGTCCCGCCGATCTCGACAGCGAAAGTTTCCCTGGCCCGCGCGGCGATCGAGGGATCGAGAAAAATATCGATCGCCGAGGCGGCCAGCGCCTTGGCGCCCGCCACCGCGCCCTTGTGGGCGATGCTGGTCGCCAGAGCCGACCCCGCGCTCCAGTGATGGAACGGCGCCTCCGGCACGTTGCCGGGAAAGGTCAGCCGCCCCATGGGCACGACCCAGGACACGTCGCCGCAATCATTCGCGGCCGCGCGCTGGGTGGCGGGGCCTTTCAGCGGGCTGGGGGCGAGGCCCAGGCCGGTCGCTTGCACGCCCGCCGCAACCTGCAAGGCTTTCGCGAAGTCCTGCTCCGCCGGCGTCCATTCCGGCATGCCCGCGAGTTCGATATTGCCGCTGACGAGTTCGGCGAGGGTCTGGTTGCCGCGCACCGGCCACACCGCGCTGAGCACCTCCACTTCGACGCTGGTGTTGGTCATCATCGCCGCGCCCCGCGCGATTTTTTTAGCCTGCTCGAACAGCAGCCGCGCGCCTTCCGCCGTGGCGTCGCGGAAATACCACCAGATGGAGGCCCGCGCCGGAATGACGTTGGGCTGCAAGCCGCCTTCGGTGACGACGCGGTGCGCGCGCATCGCCGGGGTCATGTGCTCGCGGTATTGCGCCATCCCCGCATCCATCATCATGACGCCGTCGAGCGCGTCGCGGCCTTTCCACGGCGCCGTCGCGGCGTGGACGGATTCGCCGAGAAAGATGAATTTCGCGGAAACCGCGGCCGAATGGGTCAATCCATAAGTCGTCGCAAACTCGCCGCCGATGTGATCGTGAAAGGCGCAGTCCACGTCCGCGAAATATCCGTCGCGGACGAAATAGGGCCGGCTGAGCAATTGCTCTTCCGCCGGCGCGACGAAAACTTTCAGCGTGCCCGCGAGCGCGAACCTCTCCATGGCGCGCTTGACCGCGATGGCGCCCGCCACCATGACGGCGGCGTTGGAATTGTGCCCTTCGCAATGGCCGGGCGCGCCCGCAATGATCGCCTTGCGTTCGCAAACGCCCGAGACTTGCGAATTGTCGGGATTGGCGTCGCATTCCGTGTGCAGCGCGATGACGGGCTTGCCTGAACCATATGTCGCCAGCATCCCCGTGGGAAAACCGGCGACGCCTGTTTCGATTTTAAAGCCTTCTTTCGCAAGCAGGCCGCTCATCAGCCTGACGGTCTCGTGTTCTTCAAGCCCGAGCTCGCCGAAATAAAAAATGGAATCGTTGAGCAAGGCGACGGCCTTGCTGTTGCGCTCGATGATCTCGAAAGCGAATTGCTTTTCCGGGCCGGGCGAGTTGGCGGGCATGGGGGCCTCCGGGAGTTTTGTAATGACAAACGGCGATTATAGGAACCATTTATGCACAACGAAACCCATCGAGGAATTGCGGGCGGGCGGCGCGAGCGTCATTCTTGCAGACCGTGCGAAAACCCGCGTTGAAAAATCACGCCGCCGGTCGCTTCGCTCATAGCATTTATGCGTTTTAAGCCGCGTGGCTGTTTCCCACCGCTTTGAGCGGGGACGCGATCGAAGGCAACGCGAAGCGACGGATTCGTTCGTGTCCTCTGCCTGTCGAGGGCGGGGACACGAACGTCAATTCGCTCAACGAAATTCCGATCATGTCCCCTTCAATTCACGGCGCCGGCGCGGAAATCGGTTTGGTCTTATCCACGACATAGGTGACGACGGCGGTCGCGCCGTTGGGACCGGCCTTGGCCGAATGGACCACCTCGCCCGGCACGATCCACGATCCGCCCGCCTTGTTCGTCGCGTCGGGCTTGCCGGCGACGCTCAGCGTGATCTCGCCCTCCTGGAGATAGCCGCTTTCGATGCCCGGATGAGTGTGGCGCGGGATGACGCCGTTCGGCTGGATTTTCACAACCATGCTGGTGGAATTGTAGCCTGGCGGCTATTCCGTCGTCTGCAACGGAATCCGCTCGAAAGGCGGCGGGCTCTGGGCCAGCGCCGGGGCGGCGATCGCCGCGAACGTCAAGCCTGCCGCGAGTGCAATGCGTTTCATGGTTCTCTCCCTCGAAGTTCACGCCGGAAAATACTTGTCGAGCCAGTCCTTGACCCACATGCCCCGGATAGACGCCTGTACGAGGCCAAATCTGCCCTGACTTGCGTATTTTGACAAGCCCAGGCCGAAGCCGGGTTGGTATCGCGACAATGGCCTCAGACGACGTGGCCTCAGACGACATGGCCTAAGACGACATGGCCTCAGACGGCGCACGCCCGGCGCGACTGAACCGAAAAAGCCGCTTTGCGTCGTGTCTCTCGAAACACCTGGATTTTCGGCGCAAAATCGCTGTTCCGCATGTGTTGAGATTCGCGCCAGCCCAGCCTCTCAAAAACGTTGCATTGCGCGCGCTGGGCGCAAAGTCGGCTTGCTGAGGAACTCCGGGCGTGGCCGGATGAGGCGCCGCCTGCGCCGCTTGTGACCCGAAGCCGGTGAAGCGACTTTCATAAAATTCATATCCGGGCGACGACCACCTCGCTTCGAATGAACAAAAAATTAAACGAGAGATCGCGATCCAGCCTCATCCAGGAAAGACCCGTCCGGTTCGAGCCAACCGGACGGGCGCGGAGGTTGGAACGTCTACGGCTCCAGCGAGCCTACGTAGGCCGCGACTGCTATGATGTCGTCCGGCGAAAGCTTTTCGACGGCCTGCTTCATCAAGGCGCCGGCGCCCGTTGCGCGTCCGCCCGTCTTGAACTCGTAGAGTTGGCGCACGAGGTAGGTCGACGAGCGTCCAGCTATCCTGGGGATCGGGCCGACGCCTTGCAAGGTCGGTCCGTGACAGATGCCGCAGGGCACGGTGGCCCCTGAGCCGCCGGTCTTGGCCAGCGCCTCGCCCTTGGCCAGGCTTCCGGTCGGCGCATAGGCGGTGAAAGTCGAACGCGAGTCGCGAAGTTCAAACTGGTCTTCGTTATCGGGAAATTCGACGATGCGGCGGCCGAGAGGCTCGGTCCTGCCGCCCGGAGCCTTGGTGAAAAACAGCCGTGCTTCGCCGGTCTTCGGAATCGTCTCGGCCTCGACGACCTTGACATTGCGCTTGGGCTTCAACGCCGAAAAATATTGCGCAGCGGCGAGTGCTTCGGCATCGGTCATAGCTTTCACCGAGCCCATCATCAGCGACACTGAAGGTCGGTCAGGGCCAGACATCTTTCTCGCGCCGCTTTTGAAATCGGCGATTTGCTGAACGATGTAGCTGACAGGCAGTCCGGCGAGGCTTGCGTTCTCAGGGCCGCCAGTGCCCTCGGCGCGATGGCAAGAGCCGCACGCGCGAACGTCGGGCTTGCGACCGTTGGCGACAATATCAGGCATTGGCGCATGATCGCCCGGATGCCAGTCCGGCGCGACAAAAAGATCGCGCGCCTGCTTCCAGCTGTAACTCGCGCTGCTCCCGGGGAGCGAATTGGGCTTGTCGTCCGGCGGCGGCACCTTGACGTTCGGGTCCCAGATAAAGGCCCATTCGGGAAGTCTGTCAGCGACCGATGCGGCGGACTGGCCGCCGTTTTGAGCCTGCAATCCCTGACTCGCCCAACAGCTGACGGCGATGGAAGCCAGCATTGCGAACATTGGTTTTCTGATCGACGTCATGAGTTCCCTGCTGATTTTATGCCGACTGGCGCGCGCGTCGCATGGGTTTTGATCATTGGCTCGTCATGCGCCCGCCGACGGAAGTGAAGCTGTTGCTTGTATTGCATGGCGACTTCGGCGCGTCGCCATTTTTCGGCGCTTTGCGGGCAAGTTGCTGCTTAACCCGAAGGTTAAGCTAGTCCATTAGCAATACGAAAGATAGGATATCAGCCGTTGCAGTGGCGCAGCGCAAAAAGACGCGTTCGGCGCGCGTCCCCCCATCCCCGCCTATTGCGGATACCATTTCGGCTTGCGCTTTTCGCGGAAGGCGGCGACGCCCTCAATCGCCTCCTCGCTGCGCACGTGTTTGGCGTCGCGCGTCGCGGGATCGTAGAGTTTGGACGCGGGCGGCACGCCATATTCGGCGACGCGGGCTTTCAGTTCGGCGGTGGCGCCGGGCGCGCTCATCAGCATCGCGTCGGCGAGGGCCGCGACTTTCGCGTCGAGGTCTTCGACCGCGCAAAGCTCGCTCACATGGCCCCATTCATGCGCCTGCGCGGCGGAAATACGCTCGCCGGAAAAACCGTAGCGGCGGAAATTGCGATAGCCCGCCGCGCGCATGAACAGCGCCGAAAGCGTCGGCGAGGGCGCCATGCCGAGCCGTGTTTCGGGGATTGAAAAGAAGGCCTCGGGCGTGGCGAGAATCACATCGCACGCGGAGGTCAGCGCAAAGCCGCCGCCGATCGCCGCGCCATGCACGGCGGCGATGACGGGTTTCGGGCAGCGGTCCACCAGCTCCATTAATCCAGCGAGCGTGTGCTTCGCCTCGCCCGCCGTTGCGGGCCCGCCAAGGTCTGCGCCCGCGCAGAAATGCTTTCCAGCGCCTTTGACGACGATGACGCGCGCGGCGGGATTTTTCGCGAGCGCGGCGAAGCAGTCGCCGAGTTCGTCGATGAGGGTTTGATTGAGCGCATTGCCCTTGTCGGGACGATTGAGAGTGAGCGTCGCGATAGCGCGCGCGGAAATGTCGAGTGTGATCGTCTCAAAGGTCATGTTTGCTCCCGAGCGGACGCGTGGTTTGCCGACACTAGAAGCAGCGGTGGTTTGAAAGGTCAAATCGGGACTGCGCCACACGCGACAGGGACGCGAACGCGATCGTTCGCCGCGTTCAAAAAAGCCGATCATGCCCGGGCCCGGCAAAAGTCGCAGGCACGGGCACCCGCATTGTAACAAAACACAGACTGCTCCGAAACCGGGCGGCGGCGATCCCAGTCTCTTGCGAGACTTGCAAAACGGCATTGGCAACGGTCCAAAGCATCGGCCCAAGCTTGCCAAAATCCAGCCGTGGCGCCAAACTAGGCGTTGGCTGCCATATGGAGAATGCCGGCTCAACTCCCGTGACAAGGCTGCTGATCCCGCCTCGCCAAATCGAGCATAACCAGCTTCCGATCCCGCCGCAGAGCGGGCGCCTGCAAACATATTCGGGAGGACTCCATGACTTGCAAGCAAAGTGGTTTGCTCATCGCCGCCGTTGCCGCGTTGACGATTTCAGGCGCGGCGCAAGCAGAAGCGCTCAAACTGATCGCCATGATCCCGGTGCCCGGGGAACCTCTGGAAACCTACGATATCGGCTATGTCGATCAGAAGACCAACCTTTACTATCTGACCGACCGAGCCAACAAGGCGATCAGCATCTTCGACGTGGCGAAGAACACCTTCGTCGGTCGCGTCGGAGGCTTTGTTGGCATTCGCCCCGCGAGCGCCGGGGATTCCGGCCCGAACGGCATCAGCCTCGTCAATGACAACACCGAGGCTTGGTCCGGCGATGGCGACGGCACCGTCAAGGTCGTCGATCTGAAAACGATGAAGCTGGTCGATACGATCTCCGTCGGCGGCAGAAAGCGCGCCAACGAGACCGACTACGATCCCAAAAACCAGATATTTCTGGTCGGGAGCGATGGCACCGAGGGTGTTGAACCTTCGTATGTGACCCTGATCTCGACCAAGCCCGGACACAAGATTCTCCACAAGATCGTGATCGAGCGGGCAAGGCAGATCGACGCGCCAATGTATTATCCGGCAAACGGAATGTTCTACGTGACGCTTCCGGTGATCGACAAAACCGACAACAAGGGCGGGATCGCTGTCATCGATCCGGTCGCTGGCAAGCTCGTCAAGATTATTGAAGTAATGGATTGCGCGCCGCAAGGCTTCGCCCTCGGGCCGAATGACCATGCGATTATCGGATGCAACGCCGGTTCCTCGGGCTCGAAACTGCCGCCGCTCACAGCCGTGTTCGATATGAAGACCGAAAAAATAATCGCGACCACCAACAAGATGGGCGGGTCCGACATGGCGGCCTATAGCGCGAAACTCGGCCTGTATGTCACAGGCGGTCGCGAAGCGCCGGGTGGTTCATCAATTGGTCTCATCGACGCCAAGACAAATCAATGGGTGCGAAATATCCCCGCTCCGCCGAATGCGCATTCGGTCGCCGTTGTGGAATCCAACGGCCGCATCCTCGTTCCGAGCGGCAAGACGGGTGGGTTCTGCGGGGGCTGTATCCTTGTGTTCGGCGAGAATTAGCGCGCGGTTTACGGCGCTTTGATCGCGGCGCCGCGTGTCGGGCCGCGTTTGCGTGGCCTGTTTCCGTTCTCGCATGTGCGACGCAATCCTTTTGGCCTTTGCCGCTCAATGCCGCGCGAAATCCAGCAAACCGAAACGTTTCGCGCTTGGAAAGCGCGGCTGAGGGATCACAGGGCGCGAACCATCGTCGCCGCGCGCGTTTCGCGGCTGGCGGAAGATCTGACTGGCGACGTATCGCCGGTTGGCGAAGAAATTGGCGCGCTCGCAATTCACCGTGGTCCGGGGACCGAGCTGACGGGCAAAGGCGTGGCGGCGCGTTGACGACGCGATGACGCGGCGCGCGACCGGCAGGGATGGCGCTTGCGCGCTGGCCGGATTGCGCGCCGGCTTGGACAAAACGACGCCGGGCCCTAGATTGCGCGCACTGATTGCAGGAGGCGGCGCGTGAAAATCACAGGGATGGAGGACTTCCATGTCGACGGCGGCTGGGACAATTTCGCGTTTTTGAAAATCTCGACCGATGCAGGCCTTGTCGGCTGGTCCGAATACGGCGAGCGGCGCGGCCGCAAAGGGCTATCGACGCTGATCCACGCGCTCAGCCCCGTGGTGATCGGCCAGGACCCGCTGGCGCTGAACCACATTGACGCCGCCATGCAATCCTTCGTGCGCACCGCCAACGGCGGGCTCAACGCCCACGCGGTCGGCGCCGTCGCCAACGCGCTGCTCGACATCAAGGCGAAGGCGGCGGGAATTTCGGTCGCCGACCTGCTTGGCGGCGCGGTGCGCGAAAAAATCCCCGTCTACTGGTCGCGCTGCGGCGTCGTGCGCGCCACCCAGGCGCATCTCTTCGACGGCAAACTCATCGACAAGCCGGCCATCCGCAAGCTCGCGGATCTCGTCGGCGCGGGACGCGAGGCCAGCGAGCGGGGCTTCAAGGCGATCAAGTGCAACCTGCTGGTGTTCGACGACAAGGGCGGGCGCGTGCATACGCCGGGCTCGGCGCGCGGCCCTGGCCATCCCGAACTCAACGTCGAGGAACATCTCGTCGAAAAACTTGTCGAGCAATTGGCCGCGCTGCGCGAAGGCGCGGGCAAGGACATGCGGCTGATTTGCGATCTTAATTTCAACTACAAGACCGAAGGCTTCAAGCGTTTCGCCAAGGCGCTCGAACCTTTCAACATGATGTGGCTGGAGATGGACACGTTCGATCCCAAAGGGCTCGCGCTCATCCGCCAGTCCTCGTCGACTCCCATTGGATCCCTCGAAGCCGTGCTCGGGCGCAAGGCCTTGCGGCCCTATCTTGAAGAGCGCGCGGTCGATGTCGCCATCATCGACGCCATGTACAATGGTTTGCCGGAATCCCTGCGCATGGCGAGCATGTGCGACGCCTACGAGATCAACGTCGCCTCGCACGCCTTCGCCGGGCCGCTGGCGACAGTGATGGGCGCGCATTTCTGCGCGCTGGTTCCCAACCTGAAAATCATGGAACTCGACGTCGACGAAGTGCCGTGGCGGAGCAAGCTGTTGAAGCAGAATTGCGACTTCGTCGATGGCTGCCTCGTGTTGCCGAAGGGCCCGGGCTGGGGGGCTGAAGTGGACGAGGACATGCTGCGCAAGCACGCGGCGGCGTGAACCGGGCGCTGCGCGCAATGCATCGCCGC
>JANYDZ010000038.1 GCA_025363375.1 Hyphomicrobiales bacterium | reverse complement strand
TGACGCTGACGCCGATGATGTGCGCGAAAATTTTGCGCGGGAAACCGGCGGGGCGCGAAAACATCCTGAGGCGGACGGCCGAATGGCCGATGAACCTCATGGCGCGCTTCTACGAAACGACGCTTGGCTGGGCGCTGCGGTTTCAGGGCTTCATGCTGCTGCTGACGCTCGGCACGGCGGTTCTGACCGTGTGGCTCTACATCGTCATTCCGAAGGGCTTCCTGCCGACGCAGGACACAGGATTGATTTCGGTCTCGCTGGAATCCTCTCCCGACGTTTCGTTTCAGGAGATGAGCCGGCTGCAAGGCGAGGTCGCCGACGTCATGGCCCGGGACAGCGAGGTGGTGGGGGTCGCGGCGGTGGTCGGCATCGGCGCGCTGAACGCGACGTCCAATGTCGCCCGGATGACGGTGGTGCTGAAGGACCGCGACGAGCGCGCCGAAACGGCTTCCACAATCGCCGAACGTTTGCGCGTCGCCGCTTCGCAGGTGCCGGGCGCGCGCGTGTTTCTGGAGCCGGTGCAGGACATCCAGATTTCGACGCGGGCGAGCCGTTCCCAATACCAGTATACGCTCACCGGCGTGAACGCGGGCGAATTGAGCGATTGGGCGGCAAAGCTCGCCGAACGCATGCGCCGCGACGATGTCATGCGCAACGTCGCGGCGGAAACATACGACGGCGGCCTGCGGGTGTTCGTCAACGTCGACCGCGAAAAGGCCGGGCGCCTCGGCGTCACCATGCAGCAGATCGACGACACGCTGAACAGCGCTGTCGGCCAGCGCCAGATATCGACGATCTACGCGCAATCGAACCAGTACCGGGTCATTCTGGAGGCCGCGCCGCAGTTTCGCACGGATCCTTCGTCGCTGGGCAAACTGTTTTTGCCCGGAACCGGCGGCGCGCCGACGCCGCTTGAATCGGTGGCTCAGGTCACGCGCACGACGGCGCCGCTCGCGGTGATCCATCAGGATCAGTTTCCCGCGGCGACGATCAGTTTCGATCTTTCGCCCGGGTTCTCGCTCGGCGACGCCGTCGATGAGGTGGCGCTTGCCAGCGCCGACATCGGCGTGCCCGGTTCGCTGACGGGTTCGTTCAGCGCCGACGCGGCGGAATTCGAGCGTTCGCTGGCGACGCAGCCCTGGCTGATACTGGCGGCGATCGTGACGATCTATCTGGTGCTGGGCGTTTTGTACGAGAGCTTCGCGCATCCATTCACCATTCTGACGACGCTGCCGTCGGCGGGCGTCGGCGCCCTGCTTGCGTTGATGTATTTCGGGCATGACCTTTCCGTCGTCGCGCTGATTGGAATCGTGCTGCTGATGGGGATCGTCAAAAAGAACGCGATCATGATGATCGATTTCGCGCTCGAAGCGGAGCGCAACGAGGGCCTTTCGGCGCAGGACTCCATCGTGCGCGCCTGCCGGCTGCGTTTCCGCCCGATCATGATGACGACGCTCGCGGCCCTGTTCGGCGCGTTGCCGCTGGCGCTCGCGACAGGCACCGGCAGCGAATTGCGCGCGCCGCTGGGCGTCACCATCATCGGCGGTCTGGTGCTCAGTCAATTGCTGACGCTCTATACCACGCCGGTGATCTATCTGCGGGTCGAGCGGCTGCGCGAAAAGCTGGGATGGTCCGGGCGCGGGCATCTGAAGCCCGAAGAAGGCTTTTCCGAGGGGCGCTCGCCGGAGGCGGCGCAATGACCAATCTGTCCGCGCCCTTCGTTCAGCGGCCCGTCGGGACGACGCTCATCGCCATCGGCCTGTTCATTTTCGGCCTCGTCTCGTACGCGTTTCTGCCGGTCGCCAGCCTGCCAAGCGTCGAGTTTCCGGTCATTCGCGTCTCCGCCAGCCGGCCAGGCGCCGACCCTTCGACGATGGCGGCGAGCGTCGCCTCGCCGCTTGAGCGCGCGCTGGGCGCGATTCCCGGGGTCAACGAGGTGACTTCGTGGAGTTCGCTCGGCACGACGAACATCACCCTGCAATTCGATCTCAAACGCAAGATCGATTCCGCCGCGCGCGACGTGCAGGCGGCGATCAACGCCGCCGCAACCGATCTGCCCGGCGACATGCCGAGCCTGCCGCGGTTCAAGAAAGCCAATCCCAATTCGCAGCCGGTGCTGATACTGGCGATGACTTCGAAAACAATTCCCCCGGACGCGCTTTTCGACATCGCCGATTCCGTCGTCGCCCAGCGCCTTTCGCAGGTGGCCGGCGTCGCGGAAGTGACGGTCAACGGCGCCGAACAGCCCGCGTTTCGCGTCCGCGTCGATCCGGCGCGGCTTGCCGCCATGGGCGTTGGCCTTGAGGAAGTGCGAGCCGCCGTCGTGGCGTCGAGCACCATGTCGGCGCTCGGGGATTTCAACGGCGAGCGCGTCGCCGAGACAATCGCGACGAGCGGGCAACTCAAGGGCGTGGAGGACTATCGCCGGATCATCGTGCGCAACCGCAACAACGCGGTTGTGCGCCTCGGCGAC
>JANYDZ010000022.1 GCA_025363375.1 Hyphomicrobiales bacterium | reverse complement strand
ACCGCCGCCGCGCGTTTCAAGGCGCCGTTCCCGCGCCCCGCGGGCGCGAAGTCCGAGCGCGACACGCTCGACTACGGCGCCATCAGGGTTCCGGTTCTCGTCTACGCCGGCAGGATGGACGCCCTGCGCAACCCCGGCTACACCGACACGTTCGTGCCGAAGATTCCCAACGCCAAGCTGCACGTCTTCGAACGCGCCGGCCACATGGGCAACATCGAATGCGCCGAAGAATTCAACAGCGCGACGCTGGCGTTTTTGCGGGGTCTGGATGGTTAGCAAGCCGGCCGCGCGCGACCGGCTCATCGTCGCGCTGGATCTGCCCGATGTGGCCGCCGCTGAAAAAATGGCGGCGCAATTGGGAGATTCCGTCGCGTTTTACAAGATCGGCCTGGAGCTGACCTACGGCGGCGGGCTGGGTCTGGCGCGCGATCTGGCGCAGGCCGGCAAAAAAGTCTTTCTCGATCTCAAACTGCACGACATCCCCCACACGGTCGCCCGCGCGACGACGCAGGTCGCCGACATGGGCGCGACATTCCTCACGGTGCACGCCTATCCGCAAACCATGCGCGCCGCGCGCGGCGCGCTGGGCGGCTCGTCTTTGAAAATTCTCGGCGTCACGGTGCTGACGTCCTGCGACGATTCCGATCTCGCGGAAGCGGGCTTCGCCTTTGGCGTGAAGGACCTCGTGGCGCGCCGCGCCCTGCAGGCCGCACGCGCGGGCGTGCAAGGCCTCGTCCTGTCGGCGGAGGAGGCGCAAGCCATGCGCGCGCTGGTCGGCCCGCACATGCTGCTGGTGACGCCCGGCATTCGCCTCGCGGGCGGCGTTGTTGGCGACCAGAAACGCGTCATGACGCCCGCGCGGGCGATCGCCGCCGGCGCCGATTATCTCGTCGTCGGGCGTCCGGTGACGCAGGCGCCCGACCCGCGCGCGGCGGCGGAGGCTTTCGTGGCGGAGATCGCGGGGGCCGGATAACCGGCCCGCCTTTGCTCGGGTTTGACCGCGATCGCCGGTCCGGAGCCAGCCTTAATGCTGGTGTTCTTGCGCTGGGGGGCTGGTGGCTGGCGGATTGGAACGGCGGCCCTAGCGGTCCTGGTTGCGCGGACGTTCATCCTCGCCGCCGCGCCGGCCCATCATGCCGCGTTCGCCGCGCTGGTCCATCATCATGCCGCGCATACGCTCGCGCATCTGCGCCATGCGGCCGCCGCCGGGCCGGTGCATCAGCATGGTCAGGCGGCGCTTCTGGTCGTCGCCCAGGCTGGCGTACAGGGGCTGCGCGGCATCGACGATTTTCTTCATCATTTCGCCGCGGGTCGAGGCGGCGTCCGCCATGCGGCGCATGCCCTCGACCGGATCGGCGGGACGGCCCTGGGTCTGCATTTTCGCCATCATCTCGGCGCGTTTGGCGAAACCTTCGCGCACGGCGCTTTCAACCGGCGGCCACAGCTTTTCCTGATCCGGCGTCAGCCGCAGGCCCGCCTTCACGGCGGCGATGCGGGCGTCGAAAAAGGCGCCGCGGTCCTCGGCGGAAAAGGCCGGGCGTTGCGTCGCGGCCGCGCCAGGGCGCGGCGGAGCGGCGGACTGCTGGGCCAGCGCGTTAACGGCGAGAAACGCCGTCGCGCCCACCATGGCGGTCATCACGATTGCAATGCTTGAACGGGATTTCATGAAACGTCTCCTCATGGGATGGCGATTGCAAAATACACCGGGCCCCGACCGCCGCCTAATTAAGCTTTGTCCATGTTCATGGCGTTAAAGTGACGCAATCTAGCGCGGCGCGAAGACTTTATAGGGCGTGCCGGGAACATCGAGCTGCGTCAGCCAGTCCGGAACCTCTCCGCGCGACAACGCGCCGGCCAGACCGTCGGGCGCGCGCAAAACCATGACCTCAAGCTGTCGCTGCCCCGGACAGATCGCCACATAGGCCGCGCCGCTGCCGGCGACGAGGGCGCGCGCCTGCGATGGCGGCGCCAGAAAGCCGTCAAGGACCGCGCGATTGCCGTGATTGTTGCGGTGATAGGGAGCGCCAATCACGCCATGCGGCGTATGCGCCAGAAGATGCGCGCCTGAATCGATGGGCGCGAAGACAAGGCCTTTCGGCAAAAGGGCCAGCGGCGCGTAGGCGCTGGCCTGGCGGCAGACTTCGCCCCCGCGCAGGCGCGCGGCTTCGACGGGGTTTTCGCCAGCGGGGGCGGCGAGCGCCCAAAAGATCGGCGCGAAGGGCAGGGTGGCGAGTCCCGCCAGAAACACGCCCACCCGCCGCTGTCGCTCAAGCAGTTTCGTCGCCATGACAACGCCTCCCATCAGCGTCAGCGGCGCCAGCGAGCTTGCCGCCCGGATCGCCAGGCAGGCGACCGCGGCGCCCGCCACGCACAGCGCTGTCAACGCCAGCAGCCGCGCCCGCCCAGGACCGCGTTCAAGCCAGACTCCGAAAGACAGGGCGATGATGCCCAGCCCCGCCGGCAGTGTCAGCATGGGCCACGCGTCGGGGAAGATCGCCAGCACTTGGCGCAGGGTGCGCACTTCCGTGACATTGGCGAGCCAGACCTCGCGCGCCAACGGGTCGATATCGACGAAGGGATCGCCCATACAACGCGGGAACGCGAGCGCCAGAATCGCCGCGCCAACAATTGCGCAGACACTCACGCATGCCGCGCGGTGAATTGCGCGCGAAAACGCGCGTGAAAAAACGCCAAGCGCGCAGCATGTCAACGCGCCCAGCAGGCCGGCGCACAGGGTGACAATCGAAAACGCGTCGCAGGCCGCAACGAACCAGCGCGATGGCCCGTTAAATAGCAAAAAACATACGAGTAAAGCCACGCCGAGGCCGAGCCCGAACCGCAGCAGCGCGGGGCGCATCGCCTCGCCGCGCGCAATCCACGCGAGCGGCAGCGCCGCGCCGAGCACCGCGAAAAAGTGCAGATTCTCGATGCTGATCGACAGCGATATTGCCATGTAAAGCGCTGTAATAACAGCGAATTTCGCGCGCGCCGGGTCCAGCGCCTGCAGCGTCGCCGCGCTCGCCAGAACCACCAGCACAATCTGCGGCGCGTGATGATCGACCCGCCCCGGCACGAATTGCCCCAGCATGAAACCCGAAAGCACAGTCAGCGCCACCGCCGGAACCAGCGCGCGGGGGCCGGCGATGACGCGCCCCAGCCAGGCTGTTGAAAACAATAAAGCAGCCTGAAGCGACAACGGAAACACGAGGCGCGTCAGGAGTTCCGCGCGCTCGGCAGTCGTAAACAGGCGAAAAGCCAGCGTTAACAGCGCAATGGGCGCATCGACCACGCGCGACCAGTGCATGAATGAACCACGCGGCGGATCGAGCCGCCATTGATTCATGTCGTACCAGGATTGTCCGGCCAGAAGATCGCGCACTTGCGCCATTCGCATGGCGTCGTCGGTGTCGTGAAAATTGCCGGTGCGCCATATCTCCAGCGCCTGCGGCCAGCATAGGGCGAGGGAGATTGCAAAGCCGAAAAACACCGCAATAAAAAGCGCATTGACGCGCGGCGCAACGCGCGCTTCGGGTTCGGCGCCAAAGACGGAATGCGACATGGGAACTCCATCCGCAATCTGTCACGCCCGCGTTGATGGAGGGTTAAGGAAGGGTTGAGGGGACGAAAACCGCCGCCTTAAACCTTCAAATCCTCGGGCCTCGGCATCGAGATAATATTATAACCGGCATCGACAAAATGGGTCTCGCCGGTCACGCCGGAGGAGAGGTCGGACAGCAGATACAAAGCCGAGCCGCCGACATCCTCGCTGGTCAGCGAGCGGCGCAGCGGCGAATGCGTGGCCTCGAACACATACATGGCGCGGGCGTCGTTGATGCCGGCGCCGGCCAGAGTTCGAATCGGGCCGGCGGAAATCGCGTTGACGCGGATGCCGCGCGGGCCGAGATCGGCGGCGAGATACCGCACGCTCGATTCGAGCGCGGCCTTGGCGAGGCCCATGACGTTGTAATTTGGCATGACGCGCGTCGAGCCGCCGAAGGTCAGCGTCAACAGCGAACCGCCGTTTGGCATCATCTTCACGGCGCGCTGGGCCAGCTCGGTGAACGAGAAGCAGGAGATCACCATGGTGCGCGAGAAGTTTTCGCGCGTGGTGTTGTCGATATAGGCGCCTTTCAATTCGTTCTTGTCGGAGAATCCGACTGAATGCACCACGAAATCGAGACTGCCCCATGCGCGCCGCAGGGTCTCGAACACGGCGTCGAGGGAGGCGGTGTCCTCGACGTCGCAGGGCTCGACGATTTTGGCGCCGAGTTCTTCAGCCAGCGGCTTGACCCGGCGCCCCAGCGATTCGCCCTGATAGGTGAAAGCGAGTTCCGCGCCTTGCGCCGCCAATGCCCTGGCGATTCCCCAGGCAATGGAATGAGAATTGGCGACGCCCACGATCAGGCCGCGCTTGCCGCGCATCAGGTCTCCGGGCATCGATCAGAATCTCCATTTTTCAGCGTCTGCCGCGCGTGTAGCCGGGCGCCGCGCGCGGGCAAAATAAACAAATGTTACCGGGTATGACGTTGTCCTCAGGCGTCGATGTGCTTGAACACGAGAGTCGCGTTGGTGCCGCCGAAACCGAAGGAATTCGACAGCACCGCGCCAAGCTTCGCATTGTCCTGGCGGCGGCGCAGGATCGGCATGTCGGCGAAGGCGGGATCGAGTTCCTGGATATTGGCGCTCTCGGCCATAAAGCCATTTTGCTGCATCAGCAGGCAGTAGATCGCCTCCTGCACGCCGGCGGCGCCAAGCGAATGGCCGGTGAGGGACTTCGTCGCGGAAATCGGTGGAATCCTGTCGCCGAAGACTTCGCGGATGGCTTCAATCTCCTTCGCGTCGCCCACCGGAGTCGAGGTCGCGTGCGGGTTGATATAGTCGATCGGAATCTTCACCGTCGACAGCGCCAGCCGCATGCAGCGCATGGCGCCTTCGCCCGACGGCGCGACCATGTCGTGACCATCGGAGGTCGCGCCGTAGCCGACGAGTTCCGCGTGAATTTTCGCGCCGCGCGCGCGCGCGTGTTCGAGCTCCTCCAGCACCAGCACGCCGGCGCCGCCGGCAATGACGAATCCGTCGCGGTTCCTGTCGTAGGCGCGCGAAGCCGTGGCGGGCGTGTCGTTGTAGGAGGAGGACATCGCGCCCATGGCGTCGAACAGAACCGACAGGCCCCAGTCGAGTTCCTCGCAGCCTCCCGCGAACATCACGTCCTGCTTGTCCCATTGAATCATCTCGGCGGCGTTGCCGATGCAATGGGCCGAGGTCGAGCAGGCCGACGAAATGGAATAATTCACGCCCTTGATCTTGAACCAGGTGGCGAGCGTCGCCGATGCGGTCGACGACATCGCTTTGGGCACGGCGAAGGGCCCCACGCGTTTCGGTCCCTTGCTGCGCGTGATGTCGGCGGATTCAATCAGCGTGCGCACGGAGGGGCCGCCCGAACCCATGATAATGCCGGTGCGCTCGTTGGAAATATCCGTTGGCGCAAGTCCCGCATCGGCGATCGCCTGATCCATGGCGACATGGTTCCAGCCGGTGCCGCCGCCATGGAAGCGCATGGCGCGGCGGTCCACCACATCTTCGGGAACCAGCGTCGGCGCGCCGTGAACCTGACAGCGAAAGCCCAGCTCGGCGTACTTCTCGGCGCGCACGATGCCGGATTTTGCCGCACGCAACGAGGCGATGACCTCCTGCGTATTGTTGCCGATGGAGGAGACGATCCCCATGCCCGTGACAACCACGCGTCTCATGTCATTCTCCCATCGCGGCGCGCGAAGCGCCGACCGCACTCGATCCTATAGACATATAGAAACCGCCGCTCGCCGGACCGCTGTTTCAGGCGGCGGCTGGCGCGCCCGCCTGAAACAGGCCGACGCGCAGGTCCCTGGCCTCGTATATGCGCTTGCCGTCCGCTTCCAGCCAGCCGTCGGCGATGCCGAGCACGAGCTTGCCGCGAAACACCCGTTTGAAATCGACGCCGTAAACGACATGTTTGACGCTCGGCAACACCTGGTCGGAGAATTTGACCTCGCCGACGCCAAGCGCGCGGCCACGACCCGACGACCCGAGCCAGCCGAGATAAAAGCCGACCAGCTGCCAAAGAGCGTCAAGGCCAAGGCAGCCGGGCATCACAGGGTCCCCCTTGAAATGGCAGCCGAAGAACCAGAGATCCGGACGGATGGCGAGTTCGGCGCGAATCAGTCCCTTGCCGTTGGCGCCGCCAGCTTCGGAAATTTCCGCGATCCGATCAAACATGAGCATCGGGGGCAGCGGCAGCTGGGCATTGCCCGCGCCGAACAGCTCGCCGCGCCCGCAGGCCAGCAAATCCTCGTATTCGAAGCTGGAGCGGCTGTCGCTCATTGCATTCCTTCGCTTTCGTTTCGCCGCAACCGCAATTTGCGCGATTGGTCTTAATTGTGGCCTGCAGGGGCGCACGAGGCCTTCCTAACACAGGGTCCGGCAGGCCGAAAGCACCGGAAAAGCACACTGTAAGCCAACCTCTCGCAGCCTCGCCAAGCCGGACGGGGCCGCCAGATTTGCGATTTTGCCGCCAGGTTCCTATGATAACTGGAATTGAAGCGACGCTCTGGCTGCTGGAGCGCCGATCCTCATATCAGCGTTGCGTCATGACATCCATTGAAAGCAAAAACGTTGGCGGCGTGAAAAGCGGTTCCGCGACGGAATCGATGGCCGGCTGCCCGGCTCACGTCGTCAAGGATCGGCTGAAGGTTGCGGGCCTGCGTCCGACGCGTCAGCGCCTGGCGCTGGGCTGGATGCTGTTCGGCAAGGGTCACCGCCACGTGACGGCCGAAAAGCTTTACGAAGAAGCTACCGCGATGCGGGTCAACCTGTCGCTGGCGACGGTCTACAATACCCTTCATCAGTTCACGCAAGCCGCCCTGTTGCGTGAAATCGCCGTCGATGGTTCGAAGACCTGGTTCGACACCAACACGTCCCGCCATCATCATTTTCTGATCGAGGGCGAGAATGTCCTCGTCGATATCCCCGGCCACATGGTCGATATCGCACGCTTGCCGCCCTTGCCAGATGGGCTTGAGATCGTCGACGTCGATGTCGTCGTGCGGGTGCGCCGTATCGGCTAGGCTTTACAGCTTTTCGTTGGGGTAGACGCCCCAGAGGTTCGATTGCTGGATGTAGCCGTCGAAACCGCTTTCCTTGTCGAAGATGCGACACCAGCCGGTATCGCAGACCTTGACGTTGCCGATGACGCCCGGCTGGATTTTCGCGACCACCTGGGAGTTTGCGTCCGGCCTGGCGTAGAGCTGCAGCGATTCGACCTTCTTGCCAGGCGCCACGATCGAGGTGCGACGGCCTGACAGCAGAGACTGAAGGACCCAGCCTTCCGTGCCTTCGGAATCGCGAATGCGCCGCCAGGTATCTGATTCGGCGGTGATTTCAACCGGGAGGCCGGCGCGCTGAAACACCCAGGCCGTGCGATGATCCTTGGATGGCCCCTCGCGCAGATTCACCCGATCCGTCTTAAGGCTGACATATCGAGGCACCGGCAAGCCGGTCGCCGACCCGACAGCGTCGCCATTGGCTGAAAAAGCCGGACCAACCGCAAAAAAAACGGACAGGACGATGATCGGCAGGCGTTGTATCGGCAGGCGTTGTATCGGATTGACGTTCATCTTGAATTTCACTCCACGCGCGACGACTTGAAACGAAAGGCTTGCCCGAGATAGTCTTCGCCGCGCCTTCTGGCGGAAAAGGCAAACGCCCGGCCGCTGCCTCGCTCCATGCCTGTTGTCGTCTTACAGGGTTAAAACGCGGTGAATGCTGACAAAGTCTTTGCGTAAAGCAAATCAAAATCACATCCTGGCCGGCGGCCGGGTCGAAAGACAGGCCGATGATCAAGAAAAAGCCCCTCGTGGTGGTGACGCGGAAGTTGCCGGACGCGGTGGAAACGCGCATGTGCGAGTTGTTCGAGACCACACTCAATCTCGACGACGCGCCGATGAGCCGCGAACAACTTGCGCAGGCCATGGCCCGCGCGCATGTGCTGGTGCCAACCCTGACCGACCGGATTGACGAAGCCCTGATCGCCGGCGCGGGCGAGAATCTGAAACTGATCGCCAATTTTGGCAATGGCGTCGATCATATCGACGTGGCGGCGGCCAACAAGCGGGGCGTCACCGTCACCA